>NZ_CFIDRX010000044.1:0-26502 GCF_984433645.1 Marisediminitalea sp. | reverse complement strand
CATCATACATGTTGCGGCTGAAGGTGACCGAGTTAAGCACCGGCACCTCAAAAGAGCGGCACACTTCCTTCGCCTCGAGGATCCGCGGAGCCAGACTCGGCAGTGAAGGGCACTGCGTGATCACAAACGCGGCATTCATTCTGGGGTTGACCATTTTACAGGTCGACAATATGTCTTCCATGTGTGGTACGGTTTTTAAGTCACGACGCTTTGGTCGCAGCGGAATCAGTATATGGTCGGCCACCGCCATTGACGAACGCAATGCCAGGTTATCCTGCCCGCCGCAATCGATAACGACATAGTCGTAGCGCTCTTTCAGACTGAGCAGTTCGTTTCGAATCTTACCGTATAGTTGTATACAGGTAATGTTGGGTAATTCGTCGTTGCTACTGCGCTCTTGTGCCCAGTCAGAGGTGGTGCGCTGTGGATCGCAATCCACCATCAACACACTGGCTTTTTTCTCACAACGCAAGTACACGGCGATATTTTGGGCCAGGCAGCTTTTGCCGCTACCGCCTTTTTCGCCACCTACCAGAATCATCATAGGTTCAATCCTCATTGGAGCCTGGCTATTCCTGTCCGAAGCTCGCTGTAATAGTCATTACACAATGAAAAAGTGAACACCGTTTTGGGTCTGCGGCTTTTAGGGGGAACCGGAAAGCCCTTTGTGTTCGGTAGCCCCGCTATCATATCAAAGGATGAAGACCGGAGGCTTTGCGTCACGCGCTTTCGTCGCGCTTTGCCTTTTTCAAACTTTCTGTAAGGTAACGATGTTGCCCTGATACCTTACCTGACAAAGGATAAACAAAGCCTTCGGATATCGCCATGTAATTGGGGCATCGCAAACCATAAACGGGGATACTTCTTAATACCAAAAATAACTGATTAAAAAACTTAGTTTAATCGAAATTTAAGATTGCCACGATAGAATAACTTCACTTCCATACTCTGGCGAGAAGTCTATACTGGTTACATCAATTAAGGAGAAAACAATGACACACCCAGTAGATATGCCTTCACGTGAAGGTCAAAAAGTGCCTGACGTAACTTTTGCGATCCGCGATGGCGAACAATGGATTAACCGGACAACCGACGACATTTTCAGTGGAAAGACCGTGGTTGTTTTCTCATTACCAGGTGCGTTTACGCCAACGTGTTCTTCTACACATTTGCCTCGATACAACGAACTGGCAGATGTGTTCAAGCAAAACGGTGTAGATGAAATTGTCTGTGTGTCAGTGAATGATACCTTTGTAATGAATGCCTGGGCGGCGGACCAGGAATCGGAAAACATTTCATTGGTACCGGACGGCAACGGCGAATTTACCGATGGTATGGGTATGCTGGTCGACAAAGCGGATCTGGGCTTTGGCAAGCGTAGCTGGCGTTATTCTATGCTGGTGAAAGATGGGGTTATTGATAAGATGTTTATCGAGCCCAACAAACCAGGCGACCCCTTTGAAGTGTCAGACGCTGACACCATGTTAAGTTACATTGCGCCCAATGCGGTGAAGCAGGAGCCGGTATCCTTGCTTACGAAGCCGGGCTGTCCGTATTGCGCCAAAGCGAAAGCATTACTGCAACATCACGGTTACCGTTATGAGGAAATTGTGATGGGACAAGGGGCTTCACTGACCTCACTGAAAGCAATCAGTGGCAGAACAACGGTGCCTCAGGTGTTTATCGGTGGTAAACACATTGGTGGTAGCGATGACTTGGAAGCGTACTTCGCAGAACAAGCTTAAATGAAAATCACCGCTCGTCTTCGTTTGCGATAAATGTGACGAGCGGTTTTCAACAAGAATTATAACTGAGGGGCGTCGTAATCCGCCGGCTCATCGGTGTAAATACATACGTTCCAATCTTCAGCAAGCCCATCGTTCGCCTGACAATATTTGGCAAAAAAGTCTGCAATTTCCTTGCGCTGGCAATGCGCTTCAAAACTCGCCATATCGGTCCAGATTTCATTGAACATAATGGGAAAGCTTTTGCCTTCAGCAAACGGACTGGTGACATGCCGTGTCACAATGTACTGAATACAACCATCTTCTCTGATGGTATTGGGTTCCAGGCTTTGCAGTACTTCAAACAGGGCGTTTTCCTGGCCTGGTTTAGGTAAAAACTGTGCGCAGCAATAGACTTTCTTAGACATAGCGGATCCTTTGACTGACCGGTGATAAGGGTTGTTTGTGAGGTTCTGATTAACAGGCCTTAGTATGGCGTGTCACCTGAGGAAGTCAAAATATCGTTGTTGTTCAAATGCGTGCGTGACTGGGAACGAGCCTACAATCGGCTTTATCGTGGCATTCATCGTCCTGCCTCTCGTTAATTCAGGCTAACTTTGTCATAGTGAACAACAAAGCATAATTATTCCGGGGAACACAGAATGAAAACCACGTTACTGGCCATAACCTGCGCTTTAGGCCTGGCGCTTTCTGCTGGTGCTGCAGCTGCACTTAATCCAGATGAAAAATCCATGGCAGATGCCGTTGATCGCCGCACATCTGATGCCATGGCACTGCTGGAGAAAAGCGTCAACATAAATAGCGGCACGATGAACTTTGCCGGGGTGAAAAAAGTTGCTGATTTGCTGGCCCCGGAGTTTAAAGCGCTGGGTTTTAAGGTTTGGTTTGAAGACGGTAAAGGGTTTAATCGTGCCGGTCATTTAATTGCAAAACACGAAGGCGGACAAGGACCGAATATACTGCTGATAGGCCATCTGGATACGGTGTTTGAACCGGAAAGCCCTTTTCAGACGATGACCTACGTTGATGATAAAACCATTAAAGGTCCAGGCGTGGCTGACATGAAAGGCGGTAACATCATTATGTTAGAGGCGCTGCGAGCATTGCAGCACGTCGGCGCTTTGAAATCGATGAACATACAGGTGGTGATCACCGGTGATGAGGAGCTAAGTGGTCGACCCTTATCGTTATCTAAAGCAGCACTGATAGAGGCAGCAAAATGGGCCGACGTTGCGCTTGGTTTTGAGAATGGTGACGGCAATCCGAAAACGGCAAACACGTCCCGCCGTGGTTCGGTGGACTGGACACTGACAGTAAAAGGCACGCCATCGCATTCGTCTCAGGTGTTTAAACCCAATGTCGGCGCAGGCGCTATTTACGAGGCTTCTCGTATCCTTACCCGTTTCTACGAAGAATTAAGAAGTGAGCAGTTACTTACTTTTAACCCAGGCCGAATCATGGGAGGCACTGAGGTGACTCATGATCGAACCAATAACAGTGGTACGGCATTCGGCAAGAACAATGTAGTAGCAGAGCACGCTATCGTCACAGGCGATATTCGGGCAATTTCCCAGGAGCAACTGACTCGGGTACAGCGCAAAATGCAGGCGCTGGTCGCGCAAAACTTGCCGAAAACGTCAGCCACCATTGAGTTTGGTGAAGGGTATCCACCAATGGCACCGAAAGCGGGAAACCGCCAGTTACTGGAAATATACAGTACGGTGAGTGCTGATCTGGGACAGGGGCCGGTAACAGCGGTTAACCCGCTTAATGCCGGGGCCGCAGATGTGTCTTTTACCGCGGAGTATGTTGATATGGCATTGGATGGACTGGGCATGAGTGGTTCGGCGGGGCATACCGTGAATGAATCAGCGGTCATACAGTCACTGCCATCACAGGCAAAGCGCGCTGCGGTGTTGATGTATCGGTTACAGTCTTCGACACACTGAGCAGTTGCATTTGACGGGCAAGCTCGCCATAGTATGCGGCAACCTAGCCTTGGGAGTTTATTTTGTTAACATGTAAGTCTTTTACTGCCATGTGCAGTGCCTTGCTACTTGGTGCCGCTGCACTTAGTCCATCGGCCTTTGCGCAGTCTTATTTTGAGCTGACTAACGGTTTTCAGGACTTGTACGCTAAGTCCTTGGGCGAGGTCAGAAAGTGCATAGAATCAACACCTAACCGGTTTGCCGTGTGCGCTGATTCGCTACGTGGCGAAGGCAATGCGCCGTTTATCCTGATGCAGTCTGAAACAGACAGCCCGGTTGCGGTGTTGGTGCATGGTTTAAGCGATTCACCGTTTTTTGTTTCGGCAATCGCCGATGAGCTCTACAGTCAGGGATATACGGTTATTGCGCCGTTACTGCCCGGACACGGTTTGAAAGATGCCGATGCTGATATGGAAGATGACCAGTTAGCAGAGCGTTGGCAAGCTCATGTTGATGATGTGATTACGCTGGCACTTGGTGCGAGTAGTTCGGGTAAAGTGGTTGTGGGCGGATTCTCTACAGGCGGCGCACTTTCAGTGGACTACACGCTCAAACATCCCGATAACGTAAAAGGCTTAATGCTGTTTTCCGGCGCACTGGCGCTGAACGGCAATGTCGAGTCGTTATCAAAAATCTGGGGAATGCGTTGGCTGGCTAAAATGCTCGATGGCGATTACAAAACCGATGGACCAAACCCGCAAAAGTACCCGAAAGTGGCCAGTTTTGCCGGGTTGGAGCTGATGTCGCTGATTCGTGAAATTCGCGAACAATTGGAGCAAGGGGCAACCATTACTGTACCGGTATTCATTGCCCATTCTGAAGCTGACCAGACCACGCCTATCGAAGGTGTCGAAAACTTACTGGCATCAGTAGACGCCAATAATACCTTCTACGTGATTGATGCGTCGCATAACTTGTGTCACGCGGATCTGGTGGTTAATCGCCGCTTGCTGGAAAAAATGAATTTCGACAAAAACCGTGCTGATTTAAGTGAAACCTGTTCGGTACCGCAGGTTAATCCGCAGTTCTTTCCTATGATGCGTGCATTACGCGGATTCGTTGAGTTTTCGTTAACCTCTGAATAGACAGTTATAGCCGCTATGCGCAACACATAGCGGCGTTCGTTGTTACTCAGCGAGCTGTTTGGCCATGCGTTGTTTTTGCACCAGGTAAAAACACGCTGGGATTACCAGCAAGGAAAGTACCAGTGCACTCGCCATGCCGCCTACCATAGGCGTTGCAATCCGGCTCATTACTTCAGAGCCTGTTCCTGAACCCATCATGACAGGTAACAAGCCAATCATCACCGTTGCAACTGTCATCAATACCGGTCGAACCCGTTTCAGGGCGCCTTCTGCAACCGCATTACGCAATAGCGCGGTGGTTATCATTTGGTGCTGGCGAGCTAAAGATTTACACGACTCGTTGAGGTAAACCACCATGATTACACCAATTTCCACGGTGACACCGGCAAGTGCAATAAAGCCTACGCCGACGGCGACAGACAATTGATAGTCAAGCCAGTACAGCAACCAGAAGCCTCCAATCAGGCCAAGGGGCAAGGTTCCCAGCACAATGGCCACGTCCACCATATTGCGGAAACTCATGAATAACAGGATCACGATAATTGCCAGTGTCAACGGCAATACATAGGTAAGCTTCTGCTTGGCCCGCTCCATATACTCGTACTGTCCGGCCCATTTCAGGCTGTAGCCTGCGGGCAGCGTTAGCTGACTGTCCAGCGCGGATTTAGCGTCTGCCACGTAGGTTTGAATGTCACTGGTAGTCAGGTCGATAAACGTATAGCCGGTTAACCGCGCGTTTTCGCTTTTCAGTGCTGGCGGACCCTGTGTGATATTGATATCAGCAACGTCGCCCAAGGTAATGCGTTGGCCCGTCGGGGTTATCAGCGGTAAATCGGCCATGGCCTCCGGTGAATCCCGGTAAGCCTGAGGGTATCGCATATTCACCGAATAGCGTTCCAGACCTTCAACAGTCGTCGTGACTTTTTTTCCGCCGACGGCGGTGCTGATAACCTGCTGCACATCAGCGATATTCATGCCATAACGAGCTGCGGCATAGCGATTTACATCGAGCGTGATATAGCGTGCGCCCGCCACGCGTTCAGCATACACAGAAGCTGTGCCAGGTAGGTCGCCGAGGATACGTTCCACGTCTTTACCCAGTTGCTCGATGACCGCGATATCAGGCCCGGATATCTTTAATCCTAATGGGGTTTTGATACCGGTTGCGAGCATATCGATACGGGTTTTTATTGGCATTACCCAGGCGTTGGTCAGGCCGGGAAACTTCACTAACTTGTCCAGTTCCGCTCTGAGTGATTCAGTGGTCACCCCTTCTCGCCATTCTGACTGAGGCTTTAACTGAATAAAGGTTTCAATCATGGTCAGGGGCGCTGGGTCGGTAGCAGTTTCTGCTCGTCCAACTTTTCCAAACACGGTTTCGACTTCGGGAACAGTGCGAATGAGCTTATCGGTTTGTTGCAATATCTGACGCGCCTCGCCAATTGATACCCCGGCATAGGTGGTTGGCATATACATCAGATCGCCTTCATCCAGCGGCGGCATAAACTCACTGCCCAGTTTCCCCAGTGGGTAAAAGCCAATCACCCCAATAATAACCGCGCAAAGCAAGGTGGTTTTCGGGAAGCTCAGTACAGCACGCAGGGCGGGTTTATAGGCTGCCTGAATCACCCGGTTTACTGGGTTTTTCGCTTCGGGCAGGATATTGCCGCGAATAAAATAGCCAATGAGTACCGGGATCAGGGTAATCGCCAAGCCCGCCGCCGCTGCCATGGCATAGGTTTTGGTGTAGGCCAGAGGAGCGAACATTCGGCCTTCCTGGGCTTCCAGAATAAATACCGGCAAAAAGCTCACGGTGATAATCAGCAGGCTAAAGAACAGCGCAGGGCCAACCTCGCCGGCAGCGTCTGCAACCAGCTCCCAGCGGTTACGCTGCTGATTGGCTGGGTCTTCCAGATGTTTGTGGAAGTTTTCTATCATTACAATGGCACCATCGGTCATCGCGCCAATGGCAATGGCGATACCGCCCAGCGACATGATATTGGCATTCAGCCCCTGAAAATGCATGAGAATGAACGCCGCAAGAATGCCCAGCGGTAATGTGACCAGCGCCACAATCGCGCTGCGTAAATGCAACAGGAAGAGCCCGCATACTACCGCAACAATGATTAATTCTTCGAGCAGCTTGTCCCACAGGTTGTCGACGGCTTTGGTGATCAGGTTTGAGCGGTCATAAACTGGTGTTATCTCTACGCCATCAGGCAACCCCGCCTGTAGTCGCTCTAGTGCGGCTTTGACCCCCGTGATGGTTTTCTCTGCGTTTTCGCCGTAGCGCATAACAATGATGCCGCCCACAGTTTCGCCATCACCGTTCAACTCTGCGATGCCACGTCTGGCAGCAGGTCCAATGCGGATATCTGCCACGTCACTCAGCAATACAGGCGTGCCCTGTGGGGTGGCGCCTAATACGACCTGTTGCAAATCGTCGAGAGATTGCAGGTAGCCGGTAACCGTGACCATATATTCGGCTTCGGCCATTTCCACTATTGATGCGCCGACTTCCTGATTGCCCCGGGTAATGGCGCGTTCAATGCTGCTGAGCGGCAGGTTGTAGGCCTGTAAGCGCAACGGGTCGATAACCACCTGATATTGCTTTTTCATGCCGCCCACTGTAGCCACTTCGGCGACACCTGGCACGGTTTGAAGTTCGTACTTCAGGAACCAGTCCTGTAGCGATGTCAGGTCTGCAATGTCGTGTTGCCCCGTTGGGTCTGACAGGGCATAGATATACACCCAGCCCACCCCTGTCGCATCGGGACCTAACTGCGGCGTAGCGGTATCCGGCAGGGTTGGCGCCACCTGCGATAGATACTCCAGCACGCGCGAACGGGCCCAGTAAATATCGGTGCTGTCGTCAAACAGGATATATACGTAGGAGTCGCCGAAGAACGAAAATCCACGGACGGTGTGCGCGCCGGGTACAGACAGCATGGCCGTTGTTAACGGGTAGGTCACCTGTTGTTCAACTACCGACGGAGCCTGACCCGGATAGGATGTCTTGATAATAACCTGGACATCAGACAGGTCGGGTATCGCATCAACCGGGGTTTGCTTAACCGACCACATGCCGGCCGCTGCCAGCATCAGCGTCGCGATAAGAACCAGGACCCGGTTTGCGATGGACCAACGAATAATATGTGCTATCACAGTTGGCTCCTATTCGTGATGCGCGTGTTCATTGTGAACCGCGCTAGCCTGTGGCGTAATATCGACAATGATGAAATCGCCATCGTGGATCTCAAACGTAAATGAAATTGTCTGGCCTGGTTGCAGGGCGTCCATTGCTACAGCTTCATCTACCGCGAAGTCGAGTGTGGCTGGGCCGCGGCCCCATTTCTCAATAGCTCCGCGCGAAATGTTGAGTACGCGGGAGGTCACATCGACCGTGTTAATCAGGCCATCGACAGTGGCCGACTGCACATCCGATTCTGGTGCTTCGCTGCTGTCCTCATTGTTCATTGCGTCATGATCCATACCGGACATAATGTGAATGCCGGTAATGAGTGGCAGACCGGATACGGATTTATCGATTTCCATGTGCAGTGATACGCCGGCACCGAGCTGAGAAATATCAACATCTTCAGCGATGGCGAAATCCATTACCATGGCTGGCCACTGCCAGTCTTCTATAGCCTCGTGACTGGCATTCACCGTGCGCGCTTCGCTATCGACACTGTTGATTTCTCCTGCTACCCAGGCTCGTGATGACATCGACTGTTCGCCATCACTGGCATTGCTGAAGCGCGCTAAATCGGAATCGATGGCGCTTTCTGAATCAAGTAAAAACTGGGCGTTAGTCACGACTTCATCGCCTTCGAGCAGGCCATCGACAATCTCTACCCGATCTTTACTGGTATTGCCAAGGGTTACCGCAACCGACTTAAACTTGCCGTCGCCGAGTGCCAGCACTACACGGTTGTTTTGCGCGGTGCGGATCACGGCGTTGCGAGGGACGGTCAGGACCATCTCGTCATTACTAATTAGAAACACCACGTTGGCAAACATATTCGGCTTGAGTTGCTGTGTCTCATTCGGCAAGCGCAGACGGACTTGTAATGTGCGGGTAGTGGCATTCATGACCGGGTATACGTAGTCGACCATGGCGTGAAAGACGTCGTCCGGGTAGGTATCCAGTGTGATCATGGCGTGCTGACCGGCCCGAATACCGGCCGCTTGTCTTTCCGGCACTTCGGTGGTGAGCCATACTTCGTTCAGACTGGCAATTTCCATAAGAGTGGTGCCGGGCTCTACATAGAATCCCGGGCGAATATTCAGTTTCGCGACAATACCGGATTGCGGTGCAGTAAAGGCCACTTGTTGACTGACTTTGCGCGTGCGAGTAACCGATTCTATTGTGCTCTCTGGCAACTGTAGGGCGATCAGTTTGTCTTTTGCTGCCTTGATCAGGTTTTGATTATTGCGATTAAGCGCAAGCAGGTACTCTTCCTGCGCATTTACCAATTCCGGGGAATACAGCCGGTAGAGCACGTCTCCTTTTTGGACCATTTGCCCTTCGTTGGTCACACTCAGGAACTCGATCCAGCCTTTCACCCGTGGGTGTACGTGAACAATGTTGTCCTGGTTGAAACCGATGACGCCAAGCGCCGCGACCGACTCTGATAAAGACTCAAATTGCGCAGGTGCGGTGGTTACCCCCAGACTTTGTTCAATATTGGGCGAAATGGTTACCGTGCCGGGGGCTTCAGATTGGTCACTGGCATACACCGGCACCAGATCCATTCCCATGGGCGACTTGCCGGGGCCATCCCGTCGATAGCTGCTGTCCATGGGAGCCACCCAATACAGAATTTCGTTTTCGTCGTTGGTATCGCCCGACGATTCGTTCATTGCAGCGTGAGGTGCGTCACTGCTGTTGAGCAACCAGCCTGCCCCAAGGCCCAGAACAATGCCGACAAAGAGCATAGCGACAAGATAGGCTGGTTTCACGGAACCTGAATAATTGTGATGTGTCATGGGATTACTCCTGAGTGGCCTGGGCGGGAAGATAGTAGGCGAGTTTTATACCCAGTTTGGCCATCTCACCCTGAATCGATAATTGTTTGAGCTGTGCGTCCAGCAATGCAATATGGCTTTGTAACACAGCCAGAAAGTCGCCATCTGCGCTGGTATAGGCGTTCAGCGCCGCATCGTATTGCTGTTGTTGCAAGGGCAACAGCGCATCGCGATATCGAGTATAGCGGCGGTTCAGGCCTTGCCATTGGGCATAAAGTTGTTCGACTTCGCTAAGCTGTTGCTGAATTAACCAGCGCTTTTCGGTCTCAATACTTTCTGCTTGCTGTACGGTGGCTGAAATGGCCGGGCGATGATACGCGCGGCTAAATAAAGGCACGTCAACACTCACGCCAACAGAAACAAAATCCGCTCTGGAGCGGTTGGCCGTATCGTCCTGACGATAGGCGTAGCCGGCGTTGACTTCCCATTGGGGCTCAAAACTTTCGGTGACCTGCTGTTGCTTGATTCGCTGTGTTTCAATTTGTGTGTTCTTCAGGCGAACAGAAGGGTGTTGTTGCAGCAGTGCAATGCGATCTGCATCGGATATCGCTCGCTGGGCATACCACTGCTTTGCCGTTAACCATTGAGTGTCGCTGTCTGCAGGCGATAAATAGCTCAGTTGCTGATGCAATGCGTCTGGTAGCCACAGAGTAAACTTCGCTTGCGCCGTTTGTTGGCTGGTCAGTGCGGTATCCAGTCTGTCTTCCAGTGCCAAGGCCAGTACATCTGAACTCAGTACGTCATATTGTGACGGACCTGACGATGCAGCATAGCTGTTTTCGATGGCATCGGAGAGCTGACTGACGACCTGCTGTTGAGCCTGAATTAGAGCGGCACTCTGCGCCGCTATCAGCCATTCTGTCCAGGTCAGTTGAATATCGCGTCTGAGTTCCCATTCACGGTTTAGTCTGCGCAGGGGTTCAGCGCTAGCCTGCGTTGCTATTTGCTGACGTTGCAAAGCAACGCTGTCACCGCGCGGCAACATCTGCGACACGCCGACTTTTAGCTGTGTCATGGCCTGTTCGTTTAGTGCGAAGCCATCGGTAGGGACGTTGAGCACGCTAAGCGAAACACGCGGGTCAGGTAGCCGACTGACCGCTGCTTGTTGTGAATTCAGCGCCTGTTCGGATTGCCTGCTTTGTTGCAACGACAGATCGTGTTTAACAGCGCTGTCCAGTAACCAGTTTAACGCCTCACTGGCGGGTTGCGAAGCCATAGCGCCAGGGCTCATCAGGCTGAGTAACAAGCCACACAGGGTGGCAATATAGGTTGTTTGTTTCATGGTAAAACCCAAAACGGAATATCAGTAACAGATATCGTCAAAGCATTGCTTCAACAGAAATACGGCAATTTGCCATGTGCAGTTCGAACCGGCGAATGCACCGACTTGGGTTTTAGGCTATAGGTGGGCGGAACGGTGTATTCAGCTGACCGCTGAAGGGCTGAGCAGAGAAGCGTAGTGACGCGTGTTGTATTGTCACCGGGCTATTGATTTGAGGATACTCGGCAATAAATACCGGCGACTGACACAAATGTTTGCAAGCACAACCGCCTTTGTCGCAATCACTTTGCATGGCGCAATTGTGCGCAGTCTCTGCACCAGTGACTGCATCGGTGGCTGCTTCAGTATTGTTACCAGATTCAGGACAGCAGCTGTGCGTACTTTCCGATGCACTGTGGTGCTTCATCATGTCAGCATGTATTGTGTCCGGAGCGGCTTGTGTCATGGTGCTCGTTTGCATTTCAGGCGCAGTCAGGCTCATTGCATGCCCGGCCAGCGGGAGCAATGTGATGGCTGCTATCAAAAAATACAAAACGATGCGCTGCATGGTTATCCTGACTCTATCAACTATCGATGAGTATACGTTAATAAACTTTGCTGGCACAAGAGGCTTGTGCCAGCAGTCGAGTGTTCCAGCCGCTGAGCGTTAAGGCGCAGCAAACTAGTGAGCTGCTGCGTAGGCTTCTACTTCAGACCACACTCGCAACAGGTTCTCGCCGAGCAACTTAGCGATGCTGGCTTCGTCATAGCCGCGATCCAGTAAGCCCTGTACTAACGAAGGGTAAGACGCGACATCTTTTAGTCCGATAGGGAGAGAATCACCCACGCCATCGTAGTCAGAACCGATACCAACATGGTCTATGCCAATCAGCTTCACAACGTGGTCTATGTGATCCAGCACATCCGCCAGCGTTGAGTAGGGGTAAGGGTTTTCTTTGCTGTATTGGTCAGCAAAGTTTTTAACCTGCTCGCTGTCTTCGCCAAATTCTTTAATAAGTGCATTGCGCTGTTTGGTGCGGTTGTCACTCCACATGCGGGCTTCCTTGGTGACGAAACCCGAGCCGAAGTTGATCATCACAACGCCGCCGTTTTCACCCAGTTTAACCAACATGTCATCTGTCATGTTGCGCTCAAAGCCTGGCGTAAAACTACGCAGCGATGAATGCGAAGCAATAACCGGTGTATTGGTCAGTTCGATAACCTGATAAAACGCGTCGTCAGAAACATGGGAAATATCGATTAGCATACCGATGTTGTTCATTTCTGTGACCAGCTCTTTACCAAAGGGGCTCAGGCCTTTCCACTTGCGGCGAATATCGTAGGACGAGTCACTGATGTGATTGGCGCGTGAGTGAGCCAGTGTAATGTAACGAACGCCTCGATTATAAAAGGCTTCAAGATTGGCCAAGTCGCCTTGAATCGGTGAACCGTTTTCCATTCCCATCGGCAGCGAAATCAGGCCTTTGGCAAATTGTTCTCGCACATCGGCAACGCTGGTGGCAATGGCAAATTTGTTTGGGGCGCGGGATACGATGGCCTCAACCGAATCTATCAGCAAATGCGCCAGTTGGGTGGACTCGTCTGAATTATCCAAACTGGCCGGAACGTAAATCGACATAAACGGTGCGTTCAGACCGCCTGATACCGCGCGAGGATAATCAAAATCCCCGTCGGCAGTGGCCTCAGTTACATCAACCCATTTGTTGTGAACGCGATATGGCACATCGATATGGCCGTCAACAATGATGTGTTTCTTCGCAATTTGTTGAGCGACAGACAAGCCTTTGTAGGCGTCGACCTCATTCGATGTGGACTGACAGCCTGTTAACAGACTGAGAGCGGTAAGCGTGCCAACCATCAACACATGCTTCATGGTACAGGTTCCCTATTGTTTTATTGTTGTGTAGTTAAATGGCGTTCTAAAAATTCTGCCAACGCACGGTAAAAGGTAACACGGTTTTCCATTTTACTCACGCTGTGACCTTCATCAGGAAAACGCAAATAGGTCACTGGCAGGCCCTTATCCCGCAGTACTTTCACCATACGGTCCGATTCGGTAACCGGGTCACGAGGGTCGTTAACACCGTGCTCAAAAAACATCGGAGCCTGAATGCGATGCACCGTATTGATGGGCGAGTTCTCGGCGTAAAAAGCCTGCCATTTGGGGTCGCGAATATCGCCATATTCAATGCGGTCAGAGGCTTTCAATCCCGGTGAGGCTTCCTGTAGCGCTCGCACCCAGTCAGATACGCCAACAAACGAGGCGCCAGCTTTAAATGCATCCGGATAAAGCCCCATCACGGCGTTAACCATGTAGCCGCCGTAGGACCCACCCATAACGGCGCTGTTTTGTACATCAATGCGAGGATCCGCTTTCAGGTAGGATAGTGCATCAACCAAATCCCGCACGCTGTGCAAGCGTTTTTCCTGATTGTCTAAACGCGCGTAGGTTTTACCAAAGCCGGTAGAACCCCGCACGTTAATGTCCAGTACCGCGATGCCTTTACCCACCAGATATTGCGTTAGCGGTTGCCAGGCCGGTTTAGCCTGAGCTGTAGGACCGCCGTGAACATCAATGACCAGCGGTACATTGTTAAGTTTGCCTTTCGGTAAATAAAGTAAGCCGTGCAAGGTAATGCCATCTCTGGCAGGAAAATCAATAGCCTCGGGCGTAATTAAAGCATTGCTGTCTATGCCCGCCAGTGTGGCGTCGACCACCAGGCGATGGCGATTACTTGTCAGGGTCGTGGTGTACACTTTCGCAGGCGATGTCGGGCTGCTAATTTGCACTGCCAGCGCATCACTTTCACTCGCGCAGCTCACGCTGTAGACGCCTTCAGGCATGTCAATTTTGCGTGTTCCAGCCCCGGTTAATTTACTGCTGAATAAGGTATCAAAGCCGTTTCTGTTTTCGGTCCAGACGAGGTTCGACTGTTTGCTACACAGTTGAAGGTTTTCTAAGTCGAACTGACTTTCATGTATCAAGGTTGTTTTTTCTGTTGTGAGGTTATAAGAAAATACAGCGGTCATTTCACGGTCTACATTCGACACAAAATAGAGCGTGTTGCCGTCGTCACTCCAGTGGAAATGGCTAAAGGCAGCGGCCACAGCCGGCGTGTAAAGCGGACGTAATTCACCACTGGCTGAATCCAGCAGAAAAACGTCTTGTGCATCTTCTCCACGGGTTTCCGTTACGATGACATTGTGCGTGCCGGGTTGCCAGGCCGCAGGGAAAAAGCCGAATTCCGCCTGATAAATCATGCTGGACTTACCGGTAGTCATATTGTGTTCGTAAATATCAAAGTCACGGCCGTTACGTTCAGTCGACGCATAGGTAAATCGCGTGCCGTCGTGATTGAATTCGCCGAAACGTCTGAACGCATTACTGTGTGCTAATAACAAAGACTCTGACAGGCCGTTGGTGTGAATACTGTAGAAAGCCTCGCGCTCGTTGCCGTCATTATCAGCGCCATATATCAGTTGAGTACCATCGGGGTGCCAGCGAAAAAAGGACAGGCCATTACCAAACGTCAACTGTTTTGCCTGGCCGCCATGAACCGACTGTACCCACAGCTGACGCACGCCGGTAATAGTGCTCAGATAGGCGATTTGCGTACCCTGAGGGTTAATGCGGGCCTGGCTGACGCCACGTGAAAGTAAGAAACGGCTAATGTCTACCGGCTGCTCACCCGCTAACCCGATATTCAGTGAAGTGACAGTCGGCGTGTCCTCTGAATACGGCCAGTGGGTAGGGTCAGCCGTGTTTGCTGATGCGATGCTTACACAGCAAAAGGAAAGGAACAATAGCGGGATTTTTCGCGAAATTAAAAGTGACATAATGGCTTGCTACCCTGTAATCGAGGGCTTAAAGGTATACCAAGCAATTGGTTCTTTGTGCTTTTTTTCGGTTAATCGACAAAAATGTCTGTTCAGTGAAGATATGCAGCGAAGTGGGCGGCTTTACGGCTGACGTGAAATACGCCATACTGCCTGCCGACTGGTTGGCATCAAAGGGCGAAAAACCCGGAACTGTTTCGACTTAAACGCGTCGAAGGAAGCTGTGATTGCTTTGGAATGGATCACGACTCATGGTTTGTCGATGACATCAACCACTCCATTATGGATAGAGAGTTGCCCCGATTAAATCAGTGTGGCAACGAAGCAAATAACAATTGAGATAGTACTTATGGCAATGAATTTTGTACCGCTGGATAAAAACAAACATAAAGACATTAAAGTTGCGGTAGATCCAGCTTTCCCATTTGCAAAGAATACCCACTTAGCAGCCGCATCCATCCGTGAATTTGCCCAGTTGGCAAGCGCGATGCCGCTGGTATTCATTCAGGATCCGAAAACTGAAAACCACCACGTTGTTGCGATGCTGGGTATGGAGCCTGGTCAAAACCTGTTTTTGGTTGAAGACAAATGGAACGCGCCGCATATTCCAATGAATATCGTTCGCTACCCGTTTGACGTTCGCCCTGATGGCGAGAAACTGGGTGTATACATCGATGAAAACAGTGACCAGATCAAAGACGAAGGTCAGCCTTTGTTTAAAGAAGACGGTGAGCCAAGTGATTTCCTGAACAACCGTCAACAGCTGTTGGTAGATTTGGCGAACAGCGAAATGCTGACTCAGCAATTCGTTAAGAAAGTGGTTGAATTGGGCTTACTGGACGACGTTCAACTGCGTCTTCAGTACGTAAACGGTCAGGGTCGAAACGTTGGCGGCATGATGACCATCAACGAGAAGAAACTGATGGAGCTGTCTGATGAGCAGGTACTTGAACTGCATAAAGCGGGCTTCCTGGGCGCAATGTATGCCATCATGATGTCGCTTGGCCAGTTAAACCGCCTGATCGAGCTGTCTGCAAAAACAGACAACCCAATTCGCTCTATGCATATGGGTCCTGCTCAAAAAGAAGAGCAACCGGCACCTGCTGCACAGTAAGCACTAGCTGTTTGACCAAAAGCGGGTATTCACCCGCTTTTGTTGTTTTAGGACCTCAGGAATTCACAGCAACATGTCTATTCATCTGTCTGATTGTCAGGTAAAGCTGGCACCCTCATTCTCTTTTTCCGTTCCATCACTGCGTATTACCGAAGGACAACATCTCGTTATTACCGGCTTTAACGGCAGCGGAAAATCCTCGCTGGCCGCCGTGATTGCTGGTGTGGGTGAGCTTCAGTCTGGTTCAAGAAATGTACCCGATAGCATTGGCTGGGTAAGCATTGCCCAGCAACAGGCCATTATTGATGCCGAACGAAAAAAAGATGATGCAGACATTCTGGATGTCGTGCCAACACCCAGCACGGCCAGACAGATTGCGCTACAGCACAATGATGAGCCGAATGATGTCCAGCGCCACGCGCTAACCGAGTTGGCCGAACTGCTGGGTATCACTGCGTTGCTGGACAGAGCCTTTTTGTCGCTGTCAACAGGGGAAACCCGCAAGGTATTGTTGCTCCAGCAATTGCTGGATGCGCCCGACTGGCTTATCTTGGATGAACCCTACGACGGGCTTGACGTTGAATCCGTTGACCGATTAGCAGAGTATCTCGATGGTCTCGCCAAGCGCTGTACCATGATACTGGTGATAAACCGGTTGAGTGAATTACCCCAGTGGGCTGGCAAACTGGTCTTTATGCAAAACAACCAGATTAGCTGGCAGTCGCAAGGTGACTCGCTGACCGACGGAGATCGCGGTCACATCAAACAGATATTACACATCCAGCATCAGGTTAGTGCACTACCACCAGCAGACAGTGATAATCGGGCTCCGGTACTGGCCGACCGCGATGCGCCACTGGTAAAGCTGGTCAATGGCAATGTAACCTGGGGCGATAATACGGTTTTCGATGCCCTGAATTGGGAAATTTACCCTGGCCAGCACTGGCAGATCAGTGGGCCCAATGGCTCGGGTAAAACCTGCTTGCTGACTCTGATAACGGGCGATAACCCACTGTGTTACCGCAACGATCTGACCGTGTTTGGCTACAAGCGCGGCAGTGGCGAGAGTATCTGGGATATTAAACAACACCTCGGGATCGTTTCGAACAGTTTGCACTTACAGTACCGGGTTAATTGCTCGTTGCTCGACGTTATTTTATCGGGTTATTACGACAGTATTGGCTTGTATCAACAACCGACGCTCGCTCAACGCAAACTGGCTACAGCGTGGTTAGAGACTATTGATATGTCGGCTCAGGCGAAAACCCCGTTCCAGTCGCTGTCTTTTGGTGACCAACGCCTGGCCCTGATTGCAAGAGCAATGGTAAAGCATCCGAGTTTACTGATCCTGGATGAACCCTGTAATGGTCTTGACGATGCCAACAGGGTGAAGATCCTGGCAATGGTAAACCTGCTGGCTCGGCAAGGTGACACTACCCTATTGTATGTAAATCACCACACTGAAGACCGTATTGACGCCATTGAACACTGCCTGGACATGCGTGATTTTGCTATAACCTAGGACAAATTATTCGCGCAATGGGAAAACACAGTCTCGCGGCGCCCGAAAACGAGGGCGGGCGATATAGTTCTTATTACCTTATATAACTTCTGCTTTTGCAAAAAGCCTGCCTTTGTGCAGGCTTTTTCATTTTCTTACTTGTTATCAGCCACTTCGGCTGTAAGCCGCGAACGTCGGAAATTTGACACTGAAAACATCGTAATTTTACCGGGTATTTTTGCTTGACAGTGGGAAGGATTGATACCTAAACTGTGAAATGTGGGTAAAAGTGGCGAATAGTGGATCATATAATCAACGTTTTGCAGATTAGATCTCATAAAACAAGAACAACAAGATCAAATAAAAAAAGGCTAGGGGAATGTTCCGCGGCGCTAATGCAATCAATCTGGATTCAAAAGGGAGACTGGCCATACCTACCAAGTATCGACAGTCTCTTTTGGATGATTGTAACGGACAGCTGGTCTGCACCATTGACACACAACAAAGCTGTTTGCTGCTTTACCCACTTCCCGAATGGGAAGAAATTGAATTAAAGCTGAGCAAGTTTTCGAGCATGATCCCGTCTGAACGACGCATGCAACGTCTGCTGCTGGGCTATGCAACCGAATGCGAAATGGACAAAAGCGGCCGCGTGCTGCTGTCTTTGCCATTGCGCAAACATGCCACACTCGATAAAGAAGTGATGTTGGTGGGTCAACTCAATAAGCTTGAAATTTGGGATGCCGAAACCTGGGCAACGCAAATTGACGCGGATATGGAAGTGGAACGTTCAGGTGGATTTGAACTGACCGAGCGACTACAGGACTTCTCGTTATGAGTGAAAGCTTTAAACACACCTCGGTACTCCTACAAGAATGCCTTGACGGTCTGGCGATCAAGCCAGACGGTATCTACATTGACGCCACATTTGGACGTGGTGGTCACTCTGGCGAAATTTTGTCCCAACTGGGTGAGCAGGGCCGCTTGATCGCGTTTGACCGCGATCCTCAGGCCATTGAAGCCGCCAAACGATTTGCCGACGACAAGCGTTTCACCATCGTACATTCTCCGTTTGCTGATATGGCTGACGTCATTGAATCGATGTCGTTAAGCGGCGAGATCGACGGCGTTCTGATGGATTTGGGCGTGTCGTCGCCACAGCTCGACGATGCCGAACGAGGCTTCAGTTTCCTGCGTGATGGTCCACTGGACATGCGTATGGATACAAGTCGCGGGCAAAGTGCTGCTGAATGGCTCGCAGAAGCCGATGAGCAGGACATTACCCAGGTCATTAAGGAATTTGGTGAAGAGAAGTTTGGCAAGCGTATCGCGCATGCCATCGTAAACGAACGCAAGGTCAATCCAATAACGCGCACCAGCGAGCTAGTGCGGATTATCGATCAGGCGATGCCGGTAAAAGACAAGTTTAAACATCCGGCTACCCGCACGTTCCAGGGCATTCGTATTTACATCAACGCGGAATTAGAGCAGTTGCGTGTTGGATTGAAAGCTGCCACCGCGATCCTTAAGCCGAAAGGGCGTTTGGCGGTGATTTCGTTTCACTCACTGGAAGACCGCTTAGTGAAGCGGTTTATGAAAGAACAGAGCAAAGGCAAAGCGGTACCTCATGGTTTGCCGCTTACGCAGCAGGAGATTGACGCAGATAAAGTGCTGTCGTTGATTGGCAAGGCCATCAAGCCTGGGGAGGACGAACTGGCGGTCAATGTCAGGTCCCGCAGTGCGGTACTCAGGGTGGCAGAAAAACGATGACAAACGCGTCTACGAATTTTAATTTGCTCCTCATCCTGGTTACCGAATTGACCCGCCATAAGTTGCGGGTTTTGTTGTTTATAGCGGTCATCGTAAGTGCGCTTGCTGTGATCCTGAGTAGTCACCATAACCGCCAGCAAAACATAGCGTTAGAGCAACTCATGCGTCAGAAAGACGACCTCGACGTGGAATGGCGAAATCTGGTGTTAGAGCAACGCGCGTTAACTGAGCACAACCGCATTGAAGCGCTGGTAGAAAAGCATCTGGATATGCAGCGCCCTGGCGTTGACGACGAAGTGGTGGTACGCATTAAATGACCACGATCACGTTAAAAGCCAGTAAGTCGAAAACCAGCGGCGCAAAAATGAATAACCGGCCGGGGCCCATGCAATGGCGTTTCCTGGTCGTGCTTGCCGTGATTGTTATGGTATTTCTGGTACTGGCGATGCGTGCCGCGTTTATTCAGGTCATTGAGCCGGATGATCTTATTCAGCAAGGCGACAGCCGGACTTTGCGTACCCGCAATATGCCGACGTACCGTGGGCTGATTACCGACCGTAACGGTGTTGAACTGGCGGTCAGCGTGCCGGTGCGCGCTATTTACGCCGATCCTAAAATTATTCACGAGTCCAACGCATTGAACCAGACACGTCGCTGGCTGGCGCTGGCCGAGGTGATTGGTCAGGACGTCGATGAGCTGGTGAGCAAGGTCGACAACCCACAACGACGCTTTGTTTATCTGCAACGTCAGGTGTCGCCGGCGATGGCGGATTATGTCGAAAAGCTGGAAATCCCGGGCGTATATTTGCGAAAAGAGTCGCGTCGTTACTACCCAACCGGTGAGGTTTCTGCTCAGCTAATCGGTATTACCAACGTCGATGATCAGGGTATTGAAGGTCTGGAGCGGTTGTATGACGACTGGCTTACGGGGTCGCCCGGCAGCCGCAAAATTCGCCGTGATGCCAAAGGGCGTCAGGTTGAAGTGCTGGAAATGAAAAATGGCGAAGCGGCAGGTAACCTGGCGCTGACAATTGATCAACGCATTCAGGCACTGGCTTATAAGCAAATCAAAGAAGCCATGCTGTACTATCAGGCCAGCTCGGCGTCGGCCATTGTGGTAGATGTTCATACCGGTGATATTCTGGCAATGGTGAATGCACCGTCGTTTAACCCCAATGATCGCAGTGATATTTCACCGCACCGTATGCGTAACCGCGTGATCACCGATGCGTTTGAGCCAGGCAGCTCCATGAAGCCGCTTGCCGTGCTCAGCGCGCTGGAATTCGGGTCAGTGAAGCCCGGCGACATCGTCGATACTTCACCGGGCTGGATGCGTTTAGGCGGCAGTCTGGTTAAGGACTTCCGCAACTATGGCAAGCTGAGTCTGGCGGAAATTATTCAGCATTCCAGTAACATGGGGACATCCAAGTTGGCACTGTCTGTGCCCAAGCAGTTCCTGTTGGATTCTTATTACAACATGGGACTGATGTCTGATACCGGTGTGAATATGCCGGGTGAGAGCACGGGTATCTTCCACGAACGCAATCGCTGGTCTGAGTTTGAATTGGCAACTTTGTCGTTTGGCTACGGGATTTCCGTGACGACGGCACAGCTTGCAAGAATGTACGCGACTATCGCGTCGGGCGGCATCAAACGCCCGCTGAATATTGTGCGTGATGCACAAACAACAGGGTATCAGCCAGCAGAAGAGCGGGTTATCAGCGAGGCTAACGCAAAAGCGATTCTGGCCATGATGGAAACCGTTACACAGGACGATGGGTCAGGTGTGAAAGCGCGTATTCCAGGATATCGGGTGGCAGGTAAAACCGGTACAAGCCGCAAAGCCGTCGCCGGCGGCTATGGCGAAGAATACGTAAATATCTTCGCTGGCGTGGCGCCTATCAGCGATCCACAGTTGGTTACCGTGGTGTTAATCAATGAACCCGGCGGTGATTTATATCACGCGGGTGATACGGCAGCGCCGGTGTTCTCAGAAATTATGGGCGGAGCCCTGCAACTGCTAAACATAGCACCGGACGACCGCCAAATGAGTGCAACACAAGTTATTGAGAGGGCGAGCCATGGTGGTTAGTGCCTTTACCCAGAGCCTGCACGCGTTGATGTTAAAGTTCGGTGTGAATGCACCGGATATCCGTGTGCAGGGCTTAACACTGGATAGTCGCGAAGTCACCCCCAAGGTCGTCTTTGTAGCGGTAAAAGGCCACCAACAGGATGGCCGTGATTTTATTCCTCAGGCCGTTAGCCTGGGCGCCAGAGCAATATTAGCTGAAGCCGATGATGCCAGTGAGCACGGTAATATCTCCATGCGAGAGCAAACCGTGATTATCCAGTTTTGGGGGCTTAGAAGCCTGTTGTCATCCATTGCTGCGGCTTTTTACGATTACCCGGCAAATAAGCTGGCCACTATTGGTGTAACCGGCACCAACGGCAAGACTTCAGTCGTACAGTTACTCACGCAAATGAAACACCGCTTGGGACATCGTGCCGCCTCTATTGGTACGCTGGGCAGCGGTATTTATCGCGATGAAGCCTCCTACGCGCCAGCCAGCAACGGTAATACCACGCCGGATGCCATTTCTATGCAATATTTGCTTGCTGAGTTTGTTCAGCAAGAAGTACAGCAAGTGGCTTACGAAGCATCGTCTCATGCGCTGGTGCAGGATCGCTTGAAGCAAGTGAAGACCGATATTGGTGTGTTTACCAATCTGACGCGCGACCACCTTGACTATCACGGCACTATGGAAGCGTACGCAGAAGCGAAACGGGCCTTGTTACATCTACCGGGGCTGGGAAAAATTGTGTTAAATCAGTCCGATTCTGCCAGCGCTGACTGGCAGGCCGCGGCCGGCAACGAGATTGAAACGGTATGGACAAATGTGCTGCCAGATACACCGCAGAATTTGCCCGAACAGCGCTATTGTTTTGCCACAAATGTGCAATACCATCCAAATGGATGTCAGTTCAGGCTGGCGAGCTCATGGGGTACAACCGTGGTGCAGGTCGCCTTACTGGGTGAGTTTAATATTGCCAACCTGATGAGTGCGACGGCCGCATTGCTGTGTCAGGGCGAACGATTTGCCAATGTGGTAAAAGCCATTGAGCAGGTACATGCCGTGCCGGGTCGCCTGGAAGTGTTTGAATTTGAACAGCGCGCGAATGTCGTGGTGGATTATGCCCATACGCCTGACGCGCTGGAAAAAGCACTTGCCGCATTGCGCAGCCATACCCACGGACATGTGTGGTGTGTATTCGGTTGTGGTGGCGACCGTGACAAAGGTAAACGTCCTTTAATGGCAAAAGCGGCAGAGGCCGGGGCAGATTACCTGGTGATCACCACCGACAACAGCCGTTCTGAACAGCCTGAAGCCATTGTGGCCGACATCAAAGCCGGGCTCACGAAGCCTGAGCTAGCCCAGGATATTCCAGATCGGGAACAGGCGATTCGCTATTGCCTGAGTCACGCCGCAGCAGACGACTTGATTCTTGCTGCGGGTAAGGGCCATGAAGATTATCAAATCATTGGTAAGCAACGAATTAACTATGACGAACGGGCAGTGATAGCTCGTTTGCAGCAGGAGTGCAGCAAATGATAAACACAACGCTGGCATGGATTGCTCAACAGATCCAGGGACGATTAGAAGGTCAGGATATAGCAGTAAGTGCAGTGAGCACTGATACGCGACAAATTAATCAGGGTGACGTTTACCTGGCACTCAAGGGCGACAACTTTGACGGCCATGCATTTGCAGAAGCGGCCATCAATGCCGGCGCCAGCGCGATCATCGCTAGCACACAGCTTAACGACAATGTGACATCACGCGTGCCGGTTATTTACGTTGAAGATACCAAGATCGCGTTGGGTGATTTAGGCGCTGCAGTCAAAGCTGAGATCAAGCCAAAAACCATAGGCATTACCGGTAGCAGCGGTAAAACTACCGTCAAAGAAATGTGTGCGGCTATTCTGGCACAGCGCGGCAACGTCTTAGCCACCGCGGGAAACTTTAATAACGACATTGGTGTGCCTTTAACGCTATTGCGTCTGACACCAGAGCATGAATATGCCGTTATCGAAATGGGCGCCAATCACCTGGGTGAAATCGCTTATACCACGAATCTGGTGAAGCCGGATGTAGCGACCATCGTGAATGCAGCTGCGGCTCACCTTGAAGGCTTTGGTAGCTTATTAGGCGTAGCCCGGGCAAAGAGTGAAATTTTTAAAGGCTTAGGCGAGAAAGGCCTGGCTATTGTAAATCGCGACAGCCAGTTTGCTGAGTTCTGGTTGGGTAAACTGAAGTATCAGCCGGTGCAGACGTTTGCCCCGGATTCAGCGAATCCGGACGCGGATTATTACGCGTCAGACATTATTATTGACCTGAATGGCTGTGCAGAATTTGTGATGCATACGCCAAAAGGCAGTGCAGAAGTACGTTTATCAGTGCCGGGTATGCACAACGTGGGCAATGCACTGGTATCAGCCGCGCTGACCATGGCGGTTGGCGCGACGTTGGAAGACATCAAGTTCGGTTTACTGGCGATGAAAGCGGTGGGTGGGCGTTTGAAAGTTGTGCCGTTTACCGACCAGGTACGCGTGCTGGATGATACCTACAATGCCAACGTGGGGTCGGTGAAAGCCGCTATTGATACCCTGGCCAGCTTTGCTGGCAAACAGGTGTTGGTGCTGGGTGATATGGCTGAACTGGGCGAGCAGGCGCGTTTTTATCATCAGCAAGTCGGCGAGTACGCGAAACAGCGCGGCATTGATTGCCTGTATACCGCTGGCGTACTTAGCCAGAGCGCTACTACGGCATTTGGCCAGGGCGCATTTCATTTCAGCGAGCAATCTGCATTGGTCGATGCACTGGTTAGTGATTTAGGTCATGAACAACGCGACCTGACTATTCTGGTTAAAGGCTCGCGCAGCGCCAGAATGGAACAAGTTATTACAGCATTGGAGGAATCCCCATTGGGAAAGCTTAATCGTCGGCGGGAGAAAATTGCATGTTGATCTGGCTCGCCGACTGGCTAACGCAGTTTGAGACTGGGTTTAACGTATTTTCTTATTTAACCATGCGGGCCATTCTGAGCACGCTGACGGCCCTTCTGATCGCCATTCTTATCGGCCCGAAAATGATTCGCTGGCTGCAAATGATGCAGATCGGTCAAACGGTTCGCAATGACGGCCCGGAGTCGCATTTGTCTAAGGCGGGCACGCCCACTATGGGCGGACTGTTAATCCTCGCCGCCATCGTGATCAGTGTGTTGCTTTGGGCAGATCTCAGCAACCGTTACGTGCTGGTTACGCTGTTCGTGGTGGTAACATTTGGTATCGTCGGTTTTGTGGATGATTACCGCAAAGTGATCCGCAAGGATTCCAAAGGTTTAATCGCGCGCTGGAAATACTTCTGGCAGTCGGCCATCGCGCTGTGCGTGGCGTTTTACCTGTATAGCAGCGCTCAGCAAATGGAAGAAACCGCGCTGTTGGTACCGTTTTTCAAAGAAGTATTGCCGCAACTGGGCATCTTTTACATCGGTATCGTTTACTTCGCCTTGGTAGGTACCAGTAATGCTGTGAACCTGACAGACGGTCTTGATGGTCTGGCTATTGTGCCGACGATACTGGTGGCGGGCGCGTTTGCCATTTTTGCTTACGTAACCGGCAACGTGAATTTCTCTGCTTACCTGAACATTCCTTACATCCCACTCACCAGTGAGTTGGTGATTGTGTGTACCGCAATTGTGGGCGCGGGCCTGGGATTCTTGTGGTTTAACACTTACCCGGCAATGGTATTTATGGGCGATGTCGGCTCGCTGGCACTGGGCGGTACGCTGGGCGTACTGGCAGTTCTGGTTCGTCAGGAAATTGTGCTGATCATAATGGGCGGCGTGTTTGTTATGGAGACCTTGTCAGTGATCATGCAGGTGGGCTCGTACAAACTGCGCGGTGAGCGCATTTTCAGAATGGCGCCTATTCACCATCACTATGAATTAAAAGGGTGGCCAGAGCCGCGCGTTATTGTGCGCTTTTGGATCATCTCACTGATATTGGTGCTCATTGGACTGGCTACGTTAAAACTACGCTAATGACTAACTTAATAAATAACGCAAACAATGTTGTTGTGGCAGGTGCGGGTATCACCGGGATGTCCTGCGTGCGTTATTTACTGGATCAGGGCAAGTCTGTGAAGCTTTGGGACACCCGCCCTGACGCTTCAGTACCAGATACACTCACCATTGATGTCACCTGCGGTGAATTGCCAGCAGATTACTGGCAGGGCGTGGATGTGCTGGTCGTTAGCCCGGGGATTTCACCTGCGCTGCCAGCGATTCAGGACGCTGATGCTTGTGGGGTAAAGGTCGTCGGCGATATTGAACTATTCGCGCAGGCCATAGGGTGTCCGGTGCTGGGTGTGACTGGCTCCAATGGCAAAACCACGGTAACACTGCTAGCTACCCATATTCTTGAACACCTTGGCATAAAAGCGGTCGCGGCCGGCAATGTCGGATTACCGGCACTCGATGCATTAGCCTTGGCGCCTCAGGCCGTGGTGTTGGAACTGTCGAGTTTTCAGTTAGAAACCACAGAATCCTTGTCGTTAGACGCCGCCACTTTACTGAATATTTCCGCGGACCACCTCGATCGTCACGGTACCTTCGAGGCTTACCGCGAAGCGAAGCAGCGGATATTCGCGCATGCAGCCTGTGCGGTTACGCATCGTGACGATGCCGAAACAAGCCCCTACAATGCCGATATACCTTGCATTGAGACAGGACTTACCCAATCTCAGACCGGTTTTGGCTGGGATGCGGCGTCTCAGGAAATATTATTCAACGGCGCGCCTTTATTGAAATTGTCGGACACTCAGTTAGTGGGGCTGCACAATGTGCTGAATATACAGGCTGCGCTAGCGCTGGTTTCGGCACTGGAAATTGACCTGTCAGAGGCCGCAGAAGCGGTAAAAACCTTTAAGCCTGCACCGCACCGCTGCGCCAAAATCGCGGTGAAAGGTGGAGTGAGCTACATTGACGACTCTAAGGCGACGAACATAGGCGCAACTGAAGCTGCGTTAACGGGCCTCGCGCCTTCGTTAACCGGGCGCTTGGTGTTAATCGCAGGTGGTGATGCAAAAG
>NZ_CFIDRX010000043.1:7916-26522 GCF_984433645.1 Marisediminitalea sp. | reverse complement strand
TGAGTGCCCACACAGATTGTCTTGTTATAAATTGTTAAAGAACAGTGCAAACTCACTTGTTTGCTGCTTCAGCGTTCTTTTAGAACCTTCCGAAGCGGGGTGCGTATAATACGCTGTTTGTTTTTGCTGTCAACGTTTTTTTTGAAATTTATTTTCTCAAACCGTTTGAGCAAATCACTTCACGTTTTGTCTCTAGACTCCCTTGAAGTGAGGCGCGCATTCTACGCTGTTTGTTTTCTTCGTCAACCTTTTTTTGAATTATTTTTCAAAGTCCGGATTGTCTGAAAACCGCTTGACACCTGGGCTTGAGGAGTTTTTAACCACTCATCATTTTGCCTTTCCTGCCGAAGCGGAGGCGCATTATAGAGAGTTCATTTACAGCGTCAACCCTTTTTTTAAAAGTTATCTGTTTTTTCTTAAATGTAGTACAGTGAGCGCTCAATTAGGTAATAAGTAATAGATAGATACACTATGATATGTGCTGCACAGCAATGCGTCTTTGTTCATGTCCCCAAAACCGGTGGTCAGAGTGTTGAACAGTTTTTCCTTGAGTTAAATGGCCTGACGCTGAAACAAAAGCAACAGCTTTTAATTTCCCGTAACGATGATCCGGCTAAAGGCCCCTCCCGTCTTGCTCATATGCGTGCCCATGAATATGTGGACTGCGGACATATGTCGCAGGATGATTATGACCGTTACTTCTCTTTTGCATTTGTCAGGAATCCCTGGAGTCGACTTGTCTCTGAGTATTTGCATAAGAAACTGGATAATAAGTACAGCTTTAAACAGTGGGTATTCGAAGCAATGCCTGAAGCTGATGACTTTAGTGATGCATACCGGCATGTTATTCCGCAAACAGATTACCTGGTAAATAGTCAGGGTGACGTCATCGTAGACTTTGTTGGTCGCTTCGAGAATCTGCAAAATGACTTTAATAAAGTATGTGAAAAGTTAAACATTGCTAACAGTACGCTGCCACATGCTAATTCAACGTCCAGCTTCCGTCGCTCGCTAGAGCGTAAGATTCGTCATCTGTTCATTAAAGAGAAGCGTATTAAGCAACACTATACTGCCTACTACGACAATGAAACCATTGATAAGGTCGCAACCTTGTATGCCAGCGACATTGCCATGTTTAATTACACGTTTGATGAGTAAATTATGACGACACTCAGTACTTATAAAGGTATCAGCCCTACCCTTGGTAATAAGGTATATATTGCTGACTCCTGCCGTTTGGTCGGTGACATTCGCATCGGGGCCGACAGCAGCATTTGGCATATGGTTGCAGCACGTGGCGATGTGAACCACATTGTTATTGGTGAGCGCACCAATGTGCAGGACGGTACCGTCCTCCATGTTACCCGCAAATCTGCATCCAACCCGGAAGGGTTCCCTCTCCTTATTGGCGACGATGTCACAATAGGCCATATGTGCATGCTGCATGGTTGTCAGCTTGGCAATCGTATCTTAGTGGGTATGGGCGCGATTATTATGGATGGCGCCGTCGTACAGGATGATGTCTTTATTGGCGCAGGCACACTTGTTCCGCCCAACAAGACACTGGAGAGTGGCTACCTGTATGTCGGTAATCCCATGGTGCAGAAGCGACCGCTATCTGATGGTGAGCGCGCTTTTCTCAAACAGTCCGCTATTAACTACGTGGAACTGAAAGACGAATACCTTCAAGAAGCCGGAGAGGAATAGTCTTACCGGCTTATTTCTGGGTTAATCAGGACGTCTTTTTTAATTCACGTAAATAATGTTCGACGTCCTGTGTTTCCGGTTGCTCACCAGTCCAGATAGTAAAAGCAGCAGCCGCTTGCTGAACGAGCATACCCAATCCATCAACCTGTGCCGTCGCACCGTTTTCTTTAGCAAACTCCATAAAGACGGTGGGCTCACTGCCGTACACCATGTCATAAGCAATATTGCAATGCTTAAACACAGATACCGGTACCTCAGGCAATGTGCCCTGTAAGCTGGCAGACGTTGAGTTAATTACCACCTCGTAGTCTGGAGCGAGTGATTCTGCAGTAATGGCTACGACACGGTCGCTACCACTGTCTTTTTCAATAATCTGCGCCTTACTTAGTGTACGGTTAAGAATGTGTAACGTCTTCACACCTGCTTCCAGTAGTGGCTGAACAACCCCTTTAGCCGCGCCACCCGCACCAAGCAACAACACATTGGCGCCATCGAGCTTCGCACCTTTTGCTGTGAGGTCAGTCACTAATCCAATTCCATCGGTATTGTAGGCGTGCAGCGTACCGCTTTCATCACGCTTCAGGGTATTTGCTGCTTTTGCCATGTCAGCAGCGGCATTGCGATAATCGGCCAGCGAAAAAGCCTCTTCTTTAAAGGGCATAGTTACATTACAGCCAACGCCGCCATCTTCAAAAAAAGACTCAAGTGAAGCAGCAAACCCGTCTACCGGCGCGAGTATTTTAGTGTACTCTAGTTCGATGCCGCAGGATTTTGCAAACATCGCATGAATAGTTGGTGATAAACTCTGGGCAATTGGATTTCCAAAAACGGCGTATTTTTTCATGGGATTGTTATCTAAATTAGGAATGGGCAAGAAATCGACTGCCAACTCTACTGATGTTGTTACCCCCTATCAAGCAATAGGCGGTGAAAAAGTAGCGCATGCCATTGCCAACCGCTTTTATGACATCATGGAAACCGATCCGATTGCAGCAGAGCTGCTTGCGATCCACCCGCAACCGCTGGACAGAATAAGGCATGTCTTTGGCCTTTACCTGACTATGTGGCTCGGCGGCCCAAATGAGTACGAACAACAACGCGGCCACCCGCGCTTGCGTGCTCGCCACCTGCCTTTTACGGTAACCCCTGCATTAAAAGTACAGTGGATGTACTGCATAAAGAAAGCCATGTATGAAAATGTATCGGATATCGCTTTGGCAAATCAATTGTTAGCGGCTTTGGACCAGCTTGCTGATCACATGGTTAACACCGAGGCATAAAAAAAGCCCTTCCGAAGAAGGGCAACAGGCAGTGCAAAAACACAAGGTGAAACCGATAAACGCGTTTATTAGAATTTGTAACCCAAAGACAGGGTATAGACGAACGGATCGATATCCACATCAACGCTGCCTTTTACATCCGCAACCGTAAACGTGGCGGTTGTATCGATGGCAATGTAGCGCGCTGACGCATTGATTAACCATTTGTCGTCAATTTGGTAGTCGAAACCCAATTGTGCTGACAGACCAAATGATGAATCCAGCGATAAGTCCTGAAAGGTTTGGTCTTCACGTGCATTGGTAAATTCTTCATCGAAGAAAATAGTGTAGTTAACACCCACCCCGACATAAGGTGTTAAGGCACTTTGTGTATCGAAGAAATAGACCGCGCTAACGGTAGGCGGTAGGTGCGTCACTTCAGCCAGTTTGCCATCACCCAGGCCAAGGCCATTGTCGGCAGTATCGATCAGCGTAACATCATGGGTAAACGGGGTTGCAGCAAGTACTTCAACACCCCAGTTTGAATTCAGCATGTACACTAAGTTCAGGCCTATCTGGGTATTAGAGTCGACTTCCACGCCCATTCCCACATTACCGCCTAACGCATCGACATTGACGTTGCTGGAGTCATCATTAGGCGCCACGGTAGTCAGACCGGCACGTACCAGAATATCGCCTGCTTCATAGGCAAACGCAGAAGGCGCTGAGATTAACGCGGCCAGTACCATTGTGGCTAAGGTTGATTTTTTCATTGTACTTTCTCACTTGTTTTAACTTGATGAGGCGTACTTTACGCTTCACCAAAATCAAAATGTTGATCTAAAACAAGTTTGAAAATACGTTTTAGTATCAGTGATTTCGAGTTGATCTGTATCAACCCGAATCACCGAACAGGGTTGATTTTACCAGTCGATGGGTTTCAACCAATTCTGCAGTTTTGCTTCAGGAGAGCCCGCTGGCGCTTCGTAGCAATATTCCCATCGGGCTAAAGGTGGCATGGACATTAGGATAGATTCGGTGCGACCACCGGTTTGCAATCCAAATAAGGTTCCGCGGTCAAACACCAGATTAAATTCTACGTAACGTCCGCGACGATATAGCTGGAACTGACGTTCGCGTTCTCCGTAAGGCATGGCCTTGCGCTTTTCTACAATCGGTACGTACGCGTCAAGATAGCCGTTACCCACAGCTTGCATAAAGGTAAAGCACTTCTCGAATTCCCAGTGGTTAAGGTCATCAAAGAACAGGCCGCCTACGCCTCGCGTTTCATTGCGGTGTTTCAGAAAGAAGTAATCATCACACCATTTTTTATATTCCGGGTAGACCTGATCGCCAAATGGCTGACAGAGGTTCTTTGCCACCTGATGCCAATGCTGGACATCTTCTTTGAACGGGTAGAAAGGCGTGAGATCAAAGCCTCCACCAAACCACCAGATAGGCGCTTCGCCGGGTTTATCGGCAATAAAGAACCGGACATTCGCGTGCGAGGTAGGAATATAAGGATTATGCGGATGGATGACTAACGACACGCCCATGGCCTGAAAGCTCCGGCCGGCCAACTCAGGACGCGATGCGGTTGCAGAAGCAGGCATTTGAGTGCCAAACACGTGAGAAAAGTTTACCCCGCCCTGCTCTATAACAGCGCCGTGGCGCATAACGCGGGAACGGCCACCGCCGCCTTCTTCGCGCTCCCAGCTGTCCTCAATGAATTGCCCCTTGCCATCAGCCAGTTCAAGCGTATGACAAATATTGTCTTGTAGCGCGAGTAGAAATTGCTTTACTGACGCAATAACAGACTCTGTGTTAATGGCTTCATTTTGCATTAGGCATTCCGGATAATGGCGCCGGTCATGGCGTCTTTGATCATAGAGGGTTGTGCAGCCCCGCCCACTTCTGAAGGCACGTAATGTACACTGTTTCCGAAGTATGCTTTGGCTTGTTCGATTGTGCGTGCGGGTTCGTCGCCACTTGGATTAGCGCTGGTAGAGACTATAGGTCCATTGAGTTTATCGCACAGGGCTTTTACCCCTTCGTGTGCAGACACGCGCACTGCGATTTTGTCGTGCTCACCGGTTACCCACTGTGGTGCGGTAGCAGACTTTGGCAATAGCCAAGTTACCGGCCCCGGCCAACAGGAAAATATAGCAAAGCGGCGGTCCTGTGGGATCGCGTTATCATCAACAAAAGGTAATAGCTGCGAATAATTGCTGGCCACCAGAATAAGCCCTTTTTCTACCGGGCGTTGCTTAATGGCGAGCAGTTTTTTCACGGCAGCTTCATTATTGGGATCACAACCAATGCCCATCACTGCTTCTGTTGCGTAAATTAATAATTCGCCTTGTTCAAACGCTGAGACATCAGGATCCACTGGGGTCGACACCTGATTCATATCACCACCTCTAATCTTCGCGTTGTTGTTTGAATCCACACAGGGGCTGTGGGCAAACCAACTGCCCCTTTTTGTCTACCATAATTGCCCAGCCGCATGCCGGACAGGGTTCTGGTACGGGGGCGAAATTTACCACATATCGGCATTGAGGATAACGATTACAGGCAAAAAACCGTTTGCCGTATTTATTGGTTCGGTCGATTAAATGACCTTCTTTGCATTTAGGACAGTCTACCAGCGTATCCTGCTGGGCTTTGGTCCCTTCAATATGATGGCACTCAGGAAAGTTTGTGCAGCCAATAAACATGCCGTAACGGCCTTTTTTAATGGCCATGGTAGAACCACATTCCGGGCAATGACTGTCTTCAATGACTTTTAAAACGGTGGTTTGTGTGTCGTGCAGAGGCTTGGCGTAGTGGCATTCAGGATAGCCACTACACCCAATAAACGGGCCATTCTTACTATTTCGAACGTGCAGATCTTTTCCGCAGTCCGGACATTGGCCGTACTGTTGTTCCAGTGCGTGTTCGTGCGCACTGAATAACGAATGATCAATTTTCGACACGGCGTCTCAACACTTAACCCTGAATGGAATTAGTGCAGTATACCGTCATACTCTTCGAATAACAGATCTTCCATTTGCGCGTAGGCATTTTCTTTGCCTGGCACATTAAACAATACCATGAGGACTACCCATTTGAGATCTTCCAAACAGAACTCGACAGAGTCGATTTCCATAACGCGGTCGATTACCATTTCCCGGGTAGACGCGTCAAGTACACCCACCTGCTCAAGGAATAACAAGAATCCCTGGCACTCTGTGTCTAAACGCATTTGTTCCTGTTGGGTATAAATGCGGCTCAAGCCACTGCTTATCCCTTTACAGAAATAGGGGTTAATATCGGTTTCCTGCAGCGCAGCCAGTTTTTCCAGCCATGCCAGTGCTTTGTAGATTTCATCATGATGGAATCCCGCCCGAATGAGCTCATCGGTGAGTTCATCCTGATCGACGCGAATTTCCGTCTCACTGTGGACGAAGTTCTCGAACAGATACATGAGGATATCGAACATTATATTTTCCCCCTCAAGTTGATGTAGCAACCAGACAGTTACTACGATAACCTCGCAACTTATGTTCACTACGCGGCCTGCTTAGCGAATAGGCCACAGCGTTGCGTTCGGCATTAACACTATTAAGCATAGTGCTTAATCTCAACTTATCTAAAATTTCTGTCGCTGCCAAGCATTCCGGGTGATTTTTTTTCATTAAATGATGTCTTTGAATGTGTTTAATGCACTTTGGTTAAATTACCGTCAAACGCCGCGCTGTTTACGCTTAGCTAACACGTACATAGCCACCAGGCACCGCAGAGACTTTGCCGACCAATTCATACTCGAGCATATCAGCCATAACCTGAGAGACAGACAATCCCGAACGCGCAGCCAGGTCATCCACGCTGGTGAACTCCGTATCGACATGAGCAAGCAGGCCACTTGCTGACTCAAACGCCAGCCCCTGCTGCCTTGCAGCCTCTTCATAACAAGCGTCAGCCAGCTCTATACCAAGCTCCTCCAGCATATCGGCTACGCACGTCGTTAGCTTTGCGCCCTGCTGAATCAGGTAATGTGGCCCTTCAGTGAGCGGATGCTTGATGTTCCCGGGTATCGCAAATACCTCTTTGCCCGCATCAGCTGCCAGGTTGGCCGTGATCATAGAACCACTCTTTATTTTCGCTTCTACTACCAGCACGCCATCAGACAGGGCAGCAATTATGCGGTTTCTTCGCGGGAAATGATAAGGCCTGGGGCTAACCCCGGGCGCGAATTCACTCACCAGGCAGCCTCCGTTATCCACCAACTGTCTGGCGAGTTTGGCATGACTTTTAGGGTGAATGTGCTGAAGCCCCGCGCCCATTACAGCAAGTGTATTTCCCGGTGTAGCACAGGCGCCTTTATGCGCAGCGCCGTCTATTCCTAACGCGAGACCACTGGTAACGGTTAATCCAACAGAACCCAATTCAGCAGCGAAGTCCCTCGCAAGTCCAACGCCTTGCAGAGTTGCTTTGCGACTACCCACAATGGCAATTTGGCGTTGACGCAGTAACGCCGCATTGCCCTCACAGTACAATACCAGTGGCGGCGATGTCAGTTGCCTGAGACTCTCAGGATAATTCGCGTTTTCTATATCAATAATGACGCGACTGTCCGGCGGAGAATACCAACTTACGGCCTGAGTAACCTCCTTGCGATCCAGCTTGAAGGCTGTACAGTCGGGTTCCGTTAAGCCCGTATCCAGCAGCGCCTGACGTGGTAAATTGAATGCCTCTTCCACACTAAACTGATTGTGTGTCAGCCATGTTAACCAGAATTCAGGAGAGCGCTTTTCAAACAAGCTTAACGACAGCCAGCGCAAGCAAGAGTCAGAGATGGTGGTGTGTTGCATGAACGCTCCCGGTTGTTCCCGGGAGCCACTTATTCACTAGGGTTGAGCGACAATATTCCCGGTTTTTACAATGTCGGCAGCACGTGTAATGATGCCGTAACTGGCATGCGTAAACGTACTGAAAATAATTAACTCACCCACTTTCAGCGCAGGCTGCTCAACGGTAGAGCCATCATCAAACGTACTCATAACCACTTTGCTTTCGCTAAGGTACTTAGGCTCATCGCCATCGATAATGGTCGGCCCCTGCTGGTAAATCCCCATCACGGTACCCGGCTCGATGTCCTCTTCGCCTAAATCAACAATCACCACATCGTACTTGCCCAACAACTGATGCTGGTGAAGGTTGCCCACTATAAAACCGCGCTGGGATTTGCTGGCGGCCTGCAGTGTCATATCACCTGCGGTTTTTGGCTCGCCGTACAAGAGCTTGTCACCGCGTTTGGCTTCCGAGTTGGCATCTTCGATTTTCACCAGCCATTCTCCGGCTGCGCGATCTTCTACCATGGTAGCGTCGGCGATATGGTGCACCTGTACCCCGAGCGTATTGCCGTCGAGGTCTTCGATCTTAGATTGTTTACGAATTACCCGATACTGATCTCTGGCACGGCCGCTGCGCCGGCTCATCACCAAATCATCATCAACAAACCGCATAGAGGCGTTTTTGTCGCCCAACAGGTGCGGCAGGATCTTGTACTTGCCCGGGTCGAGGATTTCATGATGTTGAATATAAGGCTCAATTACCGACCAGGGTAATAAGCTAATGGGAGAAGGTTTAGTTGCGCGGGCAACATTGGGCGACAGTGTAATGCGAGGCTTGTCTCTTACCACTTCCATCACGGGTTCACCGTCAACGTAACGCAATACCAATACGTCCCCGGGATAAATCAGGTGCGGGTTCATAATTTGTGTGTTGTTGCGCCACAATTCCGGCCACAGCCAGGGCTTGTCTAAAAACAACCGGGCAATGTCCCACAGGGTGTCATTTTTCTTTACTGTGTAGGTAGTTGGCGCGTTGTCTTTCACATCTAACGCCATCGCCGTACCGGCAATACACCACAGTAAACTCGCAGTGAATATCGCGATCAGCGTTTTCGATTTATTTACCATTGTTCATCCTCGCCCTGCTCAGGGTGGCTGCACTACCTTGTATTATTAGATCATAATCCCCAATTATTCAGTAGTGTAATGATTATATACTGCATGAAAACCTGCTTTAGGCTAGAATAAAGGCAGTTAGCACCTTGTAAATAGTCCTATCGGACGGTGCGTATATTTCTTAATACAGAATAGAGTGTAAATAGCGACAGATGGCAATTTTAGACGTTTTACGATTCCCCGACGAAAGACTTCGCACCGTGGCCAAGCCCATTGCAGAAGTAAATGCTGAGGTTAAACAGTTAATCGCCGATATGTTCGAAACCATGCGTGACGAACAGGGCATTGGCTTGGCAGCAACACAAGTTGACCGCCACGTACGTCTGGTTGTTATGGATGTCTCCGAAGAACAAAATGAACCCCGGGTATTCATTAACCCCGAGATCATTGCCAAAGAAGGCTCAACCATCAGCGAAGAAGGCTGCTTGTCGGTACCCGGCAATTACGCCAAAGTAGATCGCGCTGAAAAGGTCACGGTAAAAGCCCTTGACGGCGAAGGTGTTGAATTTGAATTGGAAGCTGAAGGCTTACTGGCTATCTGTATCCAACACGAACTCGACCACCTGCAAGGTAAACTGTTTGTCGATTACCTGTCTCCTCTGAAGCGTCAGCGTATTCGCAAAAAACTGGAGAAAGATGCACGCCTGGCAGCAAAGGCATAAGCGCATCCCCTATGACTACTCCATTACGTATTATTTTTGCAGGTACCCCTGAATTTGCCGCCGATCACCTGGCGGCTTTGTTGTCCAGCCAACACGATGTGATAGCCGTTTACACGCAGCCCGACCGACCCGCCGGACGCGGTAAGAAGCTCATGCCCAGTGCCACTAAACAACTGGCTGTGGAACACGATATCCCCGTGTATCAGCCTGAAAGTCTGAAAACTGAAGACGCACAACAGCAATTGGCTGAGCTGAACGCCGATATTATGGTGGTAGTCGCTTACGGTCTGCTGTTACCCAAAGTCGTGCTGGATACACCGAGACTCGGTTGTATTAACGTGCACGGCTCAATATTGCCACGCTGGCGCGGTGCGGCCCCTATACAACGCAGTATCTGGGCAGGCGATAAAGAAACCGGCGTAACCATTATGCAAATGGATGTTGGTCTGGATACGGGCGACATGCTGCATATTGAAACCCTGCCCATCGAAGCAGATGACACCAGTGCCAGTCTTTACAGCAAACTCGCCAGCATTGGCCCGACAGCGTTGGTTCACACACTAAACAATATCACTGCGTTGTCGGCTACCGTGCAAGATGACGCTCAGGCAACTTATGCGAAAAAGCTGTCCAAAGAAGAAGCCTTTATGGATTGGCAACAAAGTGCTGAACAATTAGCCCGCAACATTCGCGCATTTAACCCGTGGCCGGTGTGCTGGACGCAGGTAGGCGACAAACAAATCAAGGTATGGCAAGGTCAGATAGCCCAGGATAGTACCGGCAAAGCCGCACCAGGCACCATACTGCGAGCCGATAAACAGGGCATAGTCATTGCCACCAGCAATGGCGCACTTTGTCTCACACAAATACAAATACCAGGTAAAAAGCCTATGGCCGTGCAGGATGTCTTAAACGGACGTCAGGACTGGTTCGAAGTAGGCACCGTACTGCCCTGCCAACCCGAGTAACGATCATGAAATTACCGCCTTATGCCAACCTCAGAGCAGACACTGCCTGGGTCATTTACAGTGTGCTTGAACTGGGCAAATCATCCCGGGACTGCCTGGCCAAAGCGCAGGCCAGACATAGCAAACAAGACAGCGCTTGGTTACAGGAAATGGCCATGGGTGTGTTCCGCCATGTGCCCCAATTACAAATTTGGCTGCGCCAGTTGTTAGACCAACCACTGAAAGGCAACAAGAAGATTCTGGAGCACCTGTTGCTGCTTGGGTTTTACCAGCAAGCATACAGTCGCGTCTCTGATCACGCAGCGGTATCTGCCACTGTAGACGCCGCTGAAGTGCTCGGCGGGATGCGGTTAAAAGGGCTGATCAACGCGGTACTGCGTAATTTTCAGCGTCAGGGATTAGCAGAGCAAACCAGTAGCGACCCGATTGTTGCATCCGGCCTGCCCAAATGGATCTACAAACGCATTGCAGCTGCCTACCCGGACCAGTTGACTGATATCGTTGATGCCATGAATAAACCGGCTCCGGTGTGGCTCCGCGTTAACACGCGCCAGTGTAGCCACGAAAAATACTGCAAAGCACTCACCGATGCTGGTATTCACTTTGAACTGAGTGAACAGCACCCGGATGCAGTTATTCTGTTGGACCGTTTACCGATCACCACACTACCTGGCTATCCACAAGGATGGTTTAGCGTGCAGGATGGCGCCGCGCAGTTAGCTGCGCCACTGTTAGCGCCAGAGGCAAATGAACGAGTGCTCGACTGCTGTGCTGCACCGGGGGGCAAAACAGCTCACCTGCTTGAAAAGCAGCCGGCAATGGCAACCTGCATTGCGCTGGATTCAGAGTCACTGCGTCTTGAACGCCTGAACGAAAACTTAGACCGCCTGCAACTGGAGGCGGAAGTCATTTGCGCTGATGCGAGCGACCCCGACAGCTGGTGGGATGGTAATCAGTTCGACCGTATCCTGTTAGATGCCCCCTGCTCTGCAACGGGTGTTATTCGTAGACATCCTGATATTCGCTGGTTGCGAAAGCCAGCAGATATAGAAGCACTACAAGCCCTTCAGCAACGTATTCTTGATGCTCTTTGGCCGACATTAAAGCCCGGCGGTACGCTGCTGTACGCAACCTGTTCTATTCTGCCCGACGAAAACAGCGTACAAATACAACAATTTCTGGCACGCCAGCAGGATGCGACTTTAGCCCCCGTTTCCGACAGCGAAACTAACGACCAGCCGGGCAGACAAATTTTACCCGGTGAGCAACAAATGGATGGTTTCTATTATGCGAGACTGCTAAAGTCCGTATAACCAAGCATAAAACAGCCTTTTAATAACGACGATGAAAATAATCATCCTTGGCGCCGGACAGGTTGGCGGAACCCTTGCCGAAAACCTGGTTGGCGAAAAAAATGAGATCACCGTAATTGATTCAGATCCCACTATTCTGCGCGCATTGCAGGACAGGTTAGATCTTCAGGTAGTTACGGGCGTGGGCTCTCATCCCGACGTGTTAAAAAAGGCAGGCGCCGAAGACGCTGACATGTTGATTGCAGTAACCAACAGTGACGAAAGTAACATGCTCGCCTGTCAGGTTGCCTACAGCTTGTTTAAAACCCCTACCAAAATCGCCCGGGTCCGCTCTGAGCAATACATCATTTATCAGGAGCAGTTGTACAAACAACAGGATATCCCGGTTGATCACATCATCGCGCCCGAACAATTAGTTACCCAGGCCATTAAGCGTCTAATTGACTATCCTGGTGCGTTACAGGTGGTGGAATTTGCCGACGGCAAAGCGAGCCTGGTAGCGGTAAAAGCCTATTACGGTGGCTTGCTAGTTGGTCATGCCCTGTCTGCGTTAAAAGAGCACATGCCAAACGTGGAAACACGGGTTGCGGCTATTTATCGTCGTGGGCGCCCTATCCGGCCCTTAGGCACCACGGTTATCGAAGCGGACGATGAAGTATTCTTTATTGCCGCGACCAAGCATATCCGTGCAGTGATGAGCGAACTGCAAAAGCTGGAGTCCAGCTACAAGCGCATAATGATTGCCGGAGGTGGTTTAATTGGTGCCGGTCTGGCGAAGCGCCTGGAACACAACCACAACGTCAAACTCATCGAGTACAGTCAGGAACGGGCACAGTATTTGTCTGCACACTTAGACAAGACTATTGTATTTTGTGGTGATGCCTCTGACTCAGAGCTCTTGAGCGAAGAAGGCGTTGAGCAAGTCGATGCTTTTATTGCGGTAACCAATGACGACGAAGCAAACATCATGTCTGCCATGCTGGCTAAGCGTATGGGAGCGCAAAAAGCCATGGTGCTTATTCAGCGCAGTGCTTACGTCGATTTAGTCCAGGGCGGTGAAATCGACATTGCCTTTTCCCCGCAGCAAGCCACTATTTCAGCCTTGCTTACTCACGTCCGTCGCGGCGATATAGTTAATGTGTACTCACTTCGACGTGGGGCCGCAGAAGCTATAGAGGCGATCGCCCATGGTGATGAAAACACCTCTAAGGTAGTCGGCCGCCAAATCGGCGAGATTAAGCTCCCGCCGGGCACCACTATCGGGGCTGTTGTGCGCGAAGATCAGGTGATCATTGCACACAGTGATACCGTTATTGAAGCCAACGACCACGTGATCCTGTTTCTGGTCGATAAAAAATACATCAACGACGTTGAAAAACTGTTCCAGCCCAGCGCGTTCTTTTTCGGCTAAGGTTACTGCAGCCACCATGTCCAGAGGTGCGAGAGTATCTCGCCACGATGCGACAAAACACAGAAAAATCTTCTTTTGATCTCCATTGGCGTGTGCTAATTTAGACTAAATGTTCAAAAAACACTCAGCTTTGATACGGGCAGTATAGGAAGTACGCAGCAAAGTTAGGTGAGTACATCGCATGCAGGGAAGTCAATGGCAGATGTAGCAGACGATTCGCACGAGGAGCAGGTAGAGGCTTCTCGTCGCGCCACTATCTATCGGGTTATCGTGAGTGTCACACTTACGCTCATTTCTATTGGCCAATTTAACGATACCAAAGAACTCGTATTAGCCACCTACGAAGATATTCAGGCCAACTTTACGCATCACGTTGAATATGAACGCCTGTCGCTGCTGAATATTGGCCGCACCATTCCTTACATCGAAAATCAATTTGGTCCGCCGGAAGTCATCAAACGTTCGAAGGTTGATCCGGAAGTCAGCTTTCAGTACTACAGTATTGAGAAAGCAATCGTTACGCTCTTCAACCACCACGAGCGGGTTGCCGGCTTCGTTGTTATACCGATTGCCAGTGACTTTTACCCTGAACAACCTTATGCCCCCTTTAGCATGGATACCAGTCCACTATCGGCCATCAACAGTGGCGATGGCGGATTCTATTTAGACGCCAACAATCTGGTGTACTACGCCGAATCCGAAGATCTCGGGAAGCAATTCTTATTTTTACAACGCGTTACCGGTTTTGTTGAATACGGTGGCCTTGAACGCACGCTCAACGGCACCGTTATTGAACCGGCCACAACCATCGAAGACATTGACGTATTGAATGACTTGTTGGTAGCAGGACTGGAAGAAGAGCTGGTAGACACCATCCTGCTATTCAGAGCATCGCAAACCGCTAACTTTTATGGTTACACCGAGCTGGATCCCGCACTGGTCACAGAATCGCTATTGACCCGCATTGAATTTGACACGTACTTTGGAGGGATTTATGACTAACCTTCAGCGCATTCTGATTTGCTTGTTGTTGTGTTGCGAGGCTGCTCACGCCGAGTTGCCAGAATGGATTTTATTTCCGCCTTCAAGTGACACAGCCCTGTTTGCTATAGGCGAAGGCACTACCCTTCAACAAGCTAACGATGTTGCACTAAAAAACATACTGGGTCAGCTCAGAACCCATATCAGCGGTGGATTCAGTCAGCGTCAGAGCCTGGTTAACGATGCCTTTGCAGAATATATCAACCAGTCCGTATCCAGCTCTATTGAATCCCTGCCAATCAGCCAGTACAACAAACTGAAAAATCACCAGGAAGGCGACACCTTTTTTTCTTTGGTGTCTGTCGATAAGAAGCAACTGGCAGATACATTTCGCAGCGAACTCACCAGTAACTTTTATCAGTTACAAAAATCGCTGAAAACCACCAACACAGCGGCTTCAAAACTAGAATGGTGGGTTGCCAACCGCGCTACGTTACTGGAACAGTTTGGTACCAATGTGCGGTATATCGAAATTCTTGATCTGCTGTCTCAGCCCACCAGCAAATATACCCAGCTACTCAATACAACCGAAGGTCAACTTGCAGACATTCAGCAATCCGTTTGTCTGTATGTCTTACCGCATGAAAACGAGAACCTTCGTTTAGCCTTCCGTCGACAGATTGTGGACATGGGGCTCAGCGCCGACAACGCTCAATGTGAATATACCCTGGCGCTGCAAGACCAACTCCAGCAAAGAGAGCTATTTGGTCAGCATGTTGCGAGCCTGGCTTTAGACATCAGGCTACAGCAGCGCAAACAGTCAATTGCCTCCGAGATCGTCAATGAAACCGGACGTTCTATGCAAAACAAAGGAAATGCCAGCATCGCTGCCTATCAGCGACTGATTGCAAAAATAGAAGCCGATAACGGCTCAATACTCACTAACTTGCTTACGCAGTAACCAAATGAAAGTAGGTATATTATGAAAACACCATTGAAACACGGACTTGTTATAGCTTCATTGTCTTCTGCGTTATTAGCAGGATGCATGAGCACGACGAAAGTCAGTAACCCAATAGAAATTATTACGAACGACAATTACATCGTGAATATTCCCGATGCTGAATTTGTACCGTCGAAGGCTGAGCTGATGGGCGGCAAAATGGCCGTTGTCGTGCTGCCGGTAAAAATCGATAGCAATGCCACATTCGAAACCGGCGCAGTTCGTCAAATATCATCCGAGTTAGAATCCGGACTGATAACGGCCGGCGCGGATATTGTTGATCGCAATCTGGCCAGCAAGCTGGGCGATGAAATTCTGGCCTATGAAGCGACAGGACAGTTTTCGGGGGCGGGCATAGACGTTGCGGATGTCGCCATCCTACCCGCCATCCACAATGTGGATATCGCAAAGCGTTTTTCAGCGGCTCGCAACTGGACTGATGATGACGGTGACCGCCACTACACCCCACCAAGCTGTTTTTATGAAGCGACGGTGTCAGGTAACGTGAAGTTCTTTGAATTGCCCGATCTCAACGAGACCGAAGCGCTGACCTTTAAAGGCACAGCGTCGAATACCATGTCGATCAATAACTCATCCTGTCCGGTGAGTCAGGATCTGGCCTACAGCCTTGCATCACAAGCGTCGGGTAATGGTGTTTACAACATATTGCCGGAGATACAGCAAAACTTTAGTCAAAGTGGCTTTGTGATTGAATACCGCAAACGCGACAACGAACACTTGGTGAACATTAATCTGGGTTCAAATCACAAGTTGAAACCGGGTCAAAAAATCAAATTTGCCCGCAAGGTGTCGCGCTACAACCGGTTAACAGAAAAAACCAAGATTTCTACTCTTCCTTATGACTTTACCGGCGTGGTGTCTGATCTGATTGAACCAGACAACGCCTGGGTAATTGTTGATGAAGAAGCAGAAACGCAACTGAAGTACGGCGATATAGCCAAAACGTATTTTGAGCAAACAATTTGGGACTCCATGACGAAGGGCGGCAATATCATGGACAACCTGAAAAACTCTTTTAACTAACCTGACTGTGTTTAAGGATTAACCATGAAAAAGCTTATTTTATTACTCCCTGTGTTGGCGGCGGTGACCGCTTGTGGATCTACCTCAAGCGGCATTTCTACCAAAAAGGAAACGCTATTAACACCTGACTGTGTGTATCAGGATGCGCCTGATAAAGCAGCGCCACTATGGATTTGTGGTGTACCCGTTGAAGGCTTTGCACTTTCTCAGGTTGGTTTCTCCGAGAAAAAACCCTCGGCTACCATGACAACAGCAGCAGCCACTGCCGATGCCCGTGCAAAGATGTCATCTTACTTTGCCACCATGGTGTCTGATCTGTTCTCTCAGTATCAGAAATCCATCGAAACCGAAGAGTCAGCAAAAAATATCATTGATACGGATATGGTGCGCGAAACCGTATCTTCAATGACGCTGTTCGGAACCCGTACCGTACGCACAATGACCAGCCCAAGTGGTGGTCAGTATGTGTTACTGGCCATGGATGAAATGACGTACAAAGCCAATCAGGAAAAAGTGTTCGCGGCGTTAAAAGATGCCGATGCTGAAATTAAGCAATTGTTTGAGAACGAACAGGCACGTGAACGCTTAATGTCAATGATAAAAGTGCAGTAAATCAACCAATTGGTGATGCTATGAAGACAGGGAAATCAAGTTTAATTAGGCAGTTACCTCTTTTTGCTGGTGCGTTTATCTGGTTGGCTTCGGTGTGGATCCCCACCGAAGCTCAGACCCCATTAACCGCTCAGCAGCAAGCATTTAAGGAACGTCGACAACAGGAGTTTGAGGCGTTCCAACTTCAACGTATGCAAAAGTTTGCGGCGTTTAAAGCAAAGCGCAATGCTGAGCTGGCGGCCTTTAGACAGCGCATACTAGAACAATGGGGTGAAGTCGACGTTAGTGATCAGGAGAAAATCGTAAATTACCCTGAGCCCGAGGTAAAAACCATAGTCGATTTTGAAAACAAAGAAATTGTCGTAAATGTCTTGCATGACGTTAACACCAAAGTAGAGAGTAGCCGGGTTGTTGCAGCCCTTGAAGCATTACAACACGTGACACCCGAAGATACCTCCGGGCAGGGCTTGGCGGTGAATATTCTGAAGGCGTATGCGGCAAATGATACCTTTGACGACCTGCCCGCTTTAGTTGATACGGCCAGTGTAGAAGTCAGTGAGCCGGCGATTACTGAAGAAGATCTCGCCAAGGAAAAAGCGTTGTTTGAACGTCAGCAACAGCAAGATACCATTGCGCTGGACATGATGGCAGACCGACTTTCTCAACCCTCCCCTGAAGTCTCAAAACTGCAGGGCAGACTGAATAAGATGACCGAGCGGACAGCGTCGATTTCCATTAATCAAATAAAGCGAAATCAAAGCAACCAGCCCGAGCAATTGAAGAATAAACGGATTACGCGGCTAACTATTTCTATCAAGCCCAAAGAGCTGGCCCAGCGCATTGAGGAAATCAAACCCTATGCCAAGCAATACGCCGATACATGGCAATTGCCCATGCCACTCATATTCGCGGTGATTCATACAGAAAGTAGTTTTAACCCCCTTGCCGTGTCACATATCCCGGCTTACGGGCTGATGCAGGTCGTGCCCTCATCCGCAGGTATCGACGTCAATGATTTCCTGCACAATCAGCGCGCCCCGCTGGAAAAAGAATACCTGTTTGTGTCTCAGCAAAACGTAGAGGCGGGCTCCGCCTACCTGCACATTTTAAACAGCCGGTACCTGCGAAAAATTGACGACCCCATGAGCCGCCTGTATTGTGCCATTGCCGCATACAATACCGGTGTGGGCAATGTTGCGAAAGCATTTAATAATGGTCAGTCCGGCGGTATGTCAGATGCCGTGGTGGCTAAGATTAATGCGATGAGCCCGGATGCCGTGTACGATTTCCTCAAGGTGAACTTGCCCTACGAGGAAACCAGGCGCTACCTGGTAAAAGTAAAATCCCGAATGGAAAAATATCAGAACATATAGAGGCTTGAGTTATGGGTCAGCGTCAATTTAAGCAGTGGTGCCTAGTGTCCTTATTAATGGTACCGGTGGTGTCGCCAGCAGCAACAACCGTAAGTGCCACCAATAAAGGAAGCAATGGCAACGTCAGTCAGCATGGCTCTTTTGTTATGCAAAAGCTGCTGGAAGACATGGGCCTGACACTAAAAAGTGAAGATAAAGAAGACGCGATAGAAGAGGAAAAGCGCAAGCCAGCGCCTATACCTGAACCACTTCCTGATCCCGA
>NZ_CFIDRX010000043.1:0-7816 GCF_984433645.1 Marisediminitalea sp. | reverse complement strand
GAGCCGGAGCCTAAGAAAAAAGGCTATGCCGACGATGTTTATTCAGATATGAAAGGCATGATGGATGGGTTTAAGCAATCATACCGGGACACGGTAGATCAGTGGACCGACGAATATAACAAAGTCGTGCGCAAATGGGGGATCGCTAAACGCGAGTATCGGCGCAAGGAAGAGCAATACTTTAAGACCACATTTGACTTAGCCGCTACTCAACAGCCTCTTGCATCACCGATTATCGTCAGTGGTGCTAAACCTGCTTACAAACATCCACTGGACGGTATGGAGCCGGGTGATTTTTACGTTATTCCATCGGCCATGGACGTACCGGTTCGCAATCAGGAACGCCGCGGTACTTGTGCCGCCTTCACCGGTATTCGAGCAATCGAAACGGTACTGGCCCAACATCCAAAATACTTACAGTATCAACTTGATTTGTCGGAACAGCATTTCTATTGGTTGAGTCGCCCAGAGTGCATTAAAGATGCCTGTACGACAGACAACAGCTCCGATGGGTCAAACTTTGACGTAGGCTTTATAAACACCTCGATAAAAGAATTTTTCACCGCCGTACGTCGTGAACAAGCGTGCCCTTACATCCCGGTTAGCGACAATAGCAATCTGACTTACACGCCCCTGAACAACACCTGTTTGCAGGAAGATCAGGGCTTATTGCGTGTCTCATCGATGGCAAGAAATTTAAATGAAGACGATATACTCGGGGAAATCCGTCAGAATCACCCGGTTGCAGCAGGATTCACACTGACTAAAAGCTATATGCAAACAAATGGCTTAGTTCGCAGTAACGACCCGGTCAATCGCAGTGCCGCCAGCGGCATGCATGCAGCAGGTCACGCTATGCTGCTCATAGGTTACATTAAGTTGCCTGAATCAATGTTAGAAGACGAAGGCCGGTATTGTGCAATTATGGCAAATAGCTGGGGTGAAGGTTTTGGTGCGGGTGGCTATGCCTGCCTCACCGAGCAATGGATGAAAGACAACCTGATACGCAGTGAGCAAGATCCCAGCATTGGTATGCTGACAGCAATCCGTTCTGTATCCTTTGTGGACTAATCTCCGGTTTATACGAGGCAACGCTGGCAATAGACGCCAGTTTAGCCTCGCCAGAAAGTAGGTGAAAACAGGACTAGCAACGAGAATATTTCCAAACGCCCAAACAGCATTGCTACCACTAACAGCCACTTTCCACCGTCACTGACATCAGCAAAAGTACCTGCAACAGAGCCCAAACCCGGTCCCAGGTTATTCAGGGTAGCGGCAGTGGCCGTAAAGGCCGTAATGTTATCTAAGCCGGTGGCAATCAGCCCTATCATGATCACAACAAACACAATGGCGTAAGCCGAAAAGAACCCCCACACCGCCTCTACAACGCGGTCTGGCATAGCCCGTTCGCCTAATTTCACAGAGTACACCGCTTTGGGATGAATAAGCCGGTCAATTTCGCGTTTACCCTGTAGGAACAACAAGTACACCCGGATGACTTTTAAACCCCCGCCGGTTGAGCCTGCACACCCCCCAATAAAGCTTGAGAAAATCAACAAGATAGGCAGGAACGAAGGCCAGTTAGCAAAATCGGTTGTCGCAAACCCTGCCGTGGTACTAATAGACACCGCTTGTATTACTGCCTGATCCAATGCCTCTTCAGCGGTACTAAACTGATTGTGCATAACCAGCACCATAAAGCACACCAGGATCAGCGCAGCCTGAATGAACAAAAACGCTTTGAGTTCAGGGTCCTGCCAGTAACCTTTTATATTGCGCCCACTTGCAGCGGCATAGTGGAGCGAGAAGTTAAGGGCAGCAATTAATAAAAACACCGCACAAATGGCATTCACCATGGGACTGTTAAAGTACCCCAAACTGGCGTCATGTGTTGAGAATCCGCCAATTGCAATGGTAGAAAAGGAGTGGCAAATGGCGTCAAACCAATTCATGCCTGCCAACCAATAAGCGACGGTGCAGGCCGTGGTTAAAGACAAATAGATGTACCATAGGTGCTTTGCCGTATCAGCAATTCTGGGGGTCATTTTTGAGTCTTTTACCGGCCCGGGTGTTTCAGCCCGATACAACTGCATCCCCCCTACCCCTAATATAGGCAGAATGGCAACGGCAAGTACAATGATACCCATACCACCGAGCCACTGCAGTTGCTGGCGGTAAAACTGCACGGAGTGCGGCAGGAAATCGATCCCTTCAATCACCGTTGCCCCAGTGGTGGTCAGCCCCGAGAACGACTCAAAAAATGCATCTGTCACACTCATGGATGGCTGTTCAAGCAGGATAAATGGGATGGCACCAAAACTGGCCAGTACCGACCAGAACAACACAACGATTAAGAAGCCTTCTTTGGCACGCAGATCTTTTCTGTGCATGCGGTTGGGGTACCAAAACGCACACCCTGTCAGAATACAAAGTATAAACGCCAGGAAGAATGGCAGACCACTACCGTCTTGATAGATCAGTGACACAATGGCAGGTGGGATCATGGTCACAGAAAACAGGGCAACTAACAGCCCCAGAATCCGAATGATAGCGCGGTAGTGCATTATTATCGCTTTTTTCAGAGTGGTTTATGATTGCTGCCTACACTATATAGTGAAAGCAACAATCAACCAAATTTTGCTACTTTAATGCCAGTACAGACTGCACCATCTTGTCCAGACCAATGCTGACTTCGAGCATATTCTGCCCCAACATGTAAGCCGGTGTGGTAACCAGTTTCGCGTCCTGATCAATAATGACGTCTTCTACGCCGCATAGTTGATGTTTAGCCCCAAACGCTTCTAAGCCTGCAGCAGTACCTTCATCATTGCCAATAGTCACATTGGTGTTGTTGCCGTACACCTTAGCGGCCAGCGCCGGTGCAATACAAGCGTAAGCCGCGGGTTTGCCTGCTGCGGCAAATTGCTTACACACCGCCAGTACGTCTTCGTTAAAGGAACAATCAGGACCATCAACCGCAAACGTACAAAGATTCTTTGCAGCACCAAACCCGCCGGGTAACACCAGCAAATCAAACTCTTCAACCTGACATTCAGTGACGGGTTTAACATTGCCGCGGGCAATGCGCGCAGCTTCTACCAGCACATTGCGTGATTCACCTTCAGCGACTTCGCCGGTTAAATGATTAACGACGTGAAGCTGGTCGACATCCGGAGCAAAACACTGATAACTCGCGCCGTGCTTTTCCAAGCTAAGTAACGTAAGTACGGCTTCATGAATTTCCGCACCGTCGAATACACCGCACCCACTCAAAATTACTGCTGCCTTTTTCATCTACTCGCCTCCAGACCAGACAATCATTGCCTTATGCTATTTACTTTTATTTATCTCTATAAACTAATAAAAATTTTATCAACCAATGCTAGGAATTCTGTTTAAGTATGCTAGATTAGTTGTTGACCTACACGTTGAGCAATTCTTGTACAGGTCTGTTATCCACAATAATATATGGAAATAACAAAGCAGGGTAGCTTCAAGTCTCTTTTTTATTTTTCCTTATTTTTCAATAAACTCTTCCGAAAATTCGGTGGAGGTAAGATCGTGGCCTGCGATCAAAGATCACATTAGATCACAAACTTATCCACAACCTGATCCAGACTCAAGGTAGCGCAATTGCCTGTGCTGTGGCATGCTTCCGTTCATTGCATAAATGAGAAGAAAATTGCCATGTCATCGTCTGAAAAACCGCCATTTATTCTGGTAGATGGTTCGTCATATTTATTTCGTGCTTTCCACGGCATGCCCCCGCTTACCAATTCCAAGGGGCAGGATACCGGAGCCATCTATGGCGTGATTAACATGCTGAAAAGCCTGATCAAACAATATCAACCCACTCACATTGGTGTGGTATTTGATGCCAAAGGCAAAACCTTCCGCGATGATATTTACCCTGAGTACAAAGCCAATCGCCCACCTATGCCAGAGGAATTGCGATCGCAGATCGCGCCACTGCACGAGATTATTCGAGCCATGGGGTTGCCTATAATTATTGAAGAAGGTGTAGAGGCTGACGACGTTATAGGTACATTGGCGCGTCAGGCTTCTGAACAGGGTATCGACACCCTGATCAGCACAGGCGACAAGGACATGGCACAGTTGGTTAACGAGCATGTTACTTTGATCAACACCATGACGAATCAGCTTATGGATGTTGAAGGGGTAAAAGACAAATTTGGTATTCCGCCAGAACTGATCATCGACTTCCTTGCGCTGAAAGGCGACAAAGTCGACAACATTCCGGGCGTGCCGGGTGTGGGTGACAAAAGTGCGCAGGGTTTGCTAAACGGCATCGGTGGCATCGACGCGATTTATGAGAACCTTGACAAAATCGCCGAGCTTTCCTTCCGTGGCGCAAAAACGCTGGGCAAGAAGATGGCAGAATATGAAAAACAGGCCCGTTTATCATATCAACTTGCGACCATCGATATTAATCTGGAGCTGGATTACTCCCCTACTTCACTGGCACCTACCCCGAGCAATGACGACGCGTTGGCAACCTTATTCAGCGAATACGAATTTAAGCGTTGGTACGCGGAGGTAACGTCTGGTCAGGTAGCAACGGCGCTCGAATCGGCCGGAAGTCAGTCTGAAGACGCGCCCACCGATTCAGAACCGCAAAACAGCGAATCCATTGAAACCCAGTACACAACCGTACTGGACGAAGAAACGTTCGAACATTGGTTAGCCCTCATTCAAGAAGCGCCGCTGGTGGCATTTGACACCGAAACAACCAGTCTCGACTACATGGAGGCTGAACTGGTTGGTGTATCTGTATCAGCTGAACCTGGCGTTGCCGCTTATATTCCGGTTGCACACGATTACCCGGGTGCGCCGGAACAACTGAACCGCGACTGGGTATTAGATAAGTTAAAGCCCTGGCTTGAAAGCGCAGATCACAAGAAAGTCGGACAGCATTTAAAGTACGACAAAAATGTGCTGGCCAATTATGGGATCACGCTGCAAGGCATTGCTTTTGACACCATGCTTGAGTCTTATGTACTCAACAGTACCGCCTCGCGACACGACATGGACTCTTTAGCGCAGAATTATTTAGGTGTGCGCACCGTCCACTTTGAAGAGATTGCCGGTAAAGGCGCTAAACAGTTGACCTTTAATCAAATTGAATTAGACAAAGCCGCTCACTATGCAGCCGAAGATGCCGACATTACGCTTCGTTTGCATCAGGCTCTCTGGCCGAAGCTTCAAAATGAAACCAGTCTGGTGAGCATTTTGAGTGACATTGAAGTGCCTCTGGCGTCGGTGCTGGCCAGAATGGAACAACGCGGCGTGTTGATCGATTCACAGCAGCTCCTGCAACAGAGCCAACAGCTGGCTAACCGCATTGTTGAACTGGAAAAAGAAGTTCACGATATGGCGGGCGAAACATTTAACCTAGGCTCAACCAAACAACTTCAGCAGATTTTATTCGAGAAACTCGAACTGCCGATTATTAAGAAGACCCCTAAAGGTGCCCCGTCGACATCGGAAGAGGTATTACAGGAACTCGCGCTGGATTACCCGCTGCCCAAGTTAATTATGGAGTACCGTGGCTTAACAAAGTTAAAAAGCACTTACACAGACAAGCTGCCGAAGATGATGAACCACCGCACAGGCCGGGTTCATACCTCTTACCATCAGGCCGTTGCGGCAACAGGCAGATTGTCTTCTACCGATCCGAACTTACAAAACATTCCGATCAGAACCGAAGAAGGTCGACGGGTAAGAAAAGCGTTTATTGCCCGGGAAGGCTATCAAATCGTTGCCGCCGACTACTCGCAAATCGAATTGCGAATTATGGCGCATCTTTCCGGTGACAAAGGGTTACTGGACGCCTTTGCCCATGGAAAAGACATTCACCGCGCCACCGCGGCCGAGGTGTTTAATGTGGCTGAAGCAGACGTAACCGACAACCAACGTCGCAATGCCAAGGCCATTAACTTTGGCTTAATTTATGGCATGTCCGCATTTGGCCTGGCTAAACAATTGAATGTCAGTCGTCAGGAAGCACAGGAATACATGAACCTGTATTTTGCCCGCTACCCCGGCGTTCTGTCTTACATGGACACCACCCGCGAGTTTGCAAAAGAGCACGGCTATGTAGAAACCGTCTTTGGCCGCCGCTTGTATTTGCCCGACATTAAGGCCAGTAATGGTGCTCGCCGTAAGGGTGCCGAACGCGCAGCAATCAACGCCCCCATGCAGGGTACAGCCGCTGATATTATCAAAATGGCCATGTTGCAGGTTGATGATTGGATCCAGAAGAGTCAGTCAGATGACGTGATCATGATCATGCAGGTGCACGATGAACTGGTGTTTGAAATAAAACGCGACGCCATCGACGACAACGTTGCTCAAATCAACGCCATTATGGAGCAAGCCGCGACGTTAAACGTGCCATTGAAAGTAGAAGCCGGTAAAGGCGAAAACTGGGAAGAAGCGCACTAAAATTGGTAAGTATATTACGGAAAAACGCTTTCTCTTTGTTAAAATTTGTTTAAATTCTGCCTTATTCGGTAATTTTATTACACTTTTGACTTGCAATTTTCGCTGTCTTCGGTACTCTTAGTTATGTAGGGTACAGAGGTGAGAAATCGTTTTTCAAACCTTTGATTTAAGCTCCAGCCATTGCTGGAGCTTTTTTTTGCCCAAAATTCGGTACCGCAGCATCATAATCATGGAGCTTCTCACTGAGATAATGGGTAAACAGGACGAGAAGAAGACAACGTAGTTTTGGTTGTCGTATGAAGACATCAGTACGAACTGGCCCCCGTTGTGAGATAGGATGTCAAATAGAGTGGAACTACAGAGTTGCGACGCGGGAAGATTAGTTCATTGGGAAGGTTCGTGTTTTTCGGCTTTTTTATAAAAATCTCAGCCCGCAACACATTGTTTTAAATACTGTTTTAAAAAAGTTTAAAAAAAGATACAAATAATCTGAACTTTCAGGAGTTTTACGTACTCTTATTATCGGTTTTTTTATGTGTTTTCTCTCAGTCCTTAACCCCATTCATTGAATGGGGTTTCTTTTTTTCAGGACACAACACACTCACGCAAACACCTTCGAGTACTATGCTTCCGAGTCCGCTTCAGGGGCTTCAATACGACCAAACCAGTTGTCCAGAATTGACTCCAACTCCGGCAGGCCTTGTCGATTTAACGCAGAGAACGTATGCACCGTAACGTCTCCCATAAAGGCAAGTGACGCATCACGGGCCATTAGTAGCTGGGCTTTGCGTTTACCCGATTTGAGTTTGTCAGATTTGGTTAACAGTGCCAGCACCGGCAGACCTGCGTCCACAGCCCATTGGATTAAATCCTGATCGAGATCTTTAAAAGGGTGGCGGATATCCATCAACACAACAATCCCCTTCAGGCTTTTGCGTTTTTGTAAATATTCGCCCAGTGAACGTTGCCATTTCAGCTTCATGGCCATCGGTACTTTGGCGTAGCCGTATCCCGGTAAATCCACCAATCGGCGGTTTTCTTCCAGTTCAAACACGTTAATGAGCTGGGTTCGCCCCGGCGTTTTACTGGTACGAGCGAGGTTTTTCTGACGAGTCAGGGTATTTAATGCACTGGATTTTCCGGCATTCGAACGCCCGGCGAACGCGACTTCAATGCCGGTATCGTCTTTCAGGTGCGAAATATCAGGTGCGCTGGTAAAAAAGGTTGCTTGGCTGTAATAACTCATTGCGTTACTCAAAAGTCAGTTCATCTGCTACATTGGTCTTAGTTCAATAGTAAACCGATGTAATTCCATAGTTTTAGCATGGAATAGGTTTTTCTGACGCGTTAA
>NZ_CFIDRX010000042.1:0-26730 GCF_984433645.1 Marisediminitalea sp. | reverse complement strand
ACGGTGGCCTGGTTCGCAGTAAAAACGTGCTGTCGGTCCTTATGCAGTGTTTTGCTATTGCATGTGGTGCGTCACTCATTTGGCTGATTGCCGGTTACAGCCTGGCGTTTACCGAGGGCAATAGCTTTATTGGTGATCTGTCGAAGGTGTTCCTTGATGGCGTGACTAAAGAGAGCCTGTCGGGGACTATCCCTGAGCCACTGTTTTTTATGTTCCAACTGACCTTTGCCGTTATTACCCCAGCATTAATGGTGGGCGGCTTTGCTGAACGCATGAAGTTCTCGTCTGTGTTGATTTTTGCCCTGGTTTGGCTTGTGCTTGTTTATTTACCTGTATGTCACTGGGTGTGGGGCGGCGGCTGGCTAGCCGAAATGGGCCTGTTAGACTTTGCTGGTGGTACGGTTGTGCATATTACAGCTGGTGTGGGCGCCTTGGTCGCAGCGCTGGTGATTGGTAACCGCAATGGTTACGGCAGTGCGTCACTTATTCCACACAACCTTACGATGACGGTCGGTGGCGCGGGTATGCTATGGGTTGGCTGGTTTGGCTTTAATGGCGGCAGTGCTGTGGCAGCAAATGGTGATGCGTCTATGGCTATGCTGGTAACACACATCAGTGCGGCAGCGGGTTCTCTTGCCTGGATGACGCTGGAATGGTTGAAATACGGCAAACCTTCGGTACTGGGTATTGTAACGGGTATGGTTGCGGGCTTGGGTACCATTACCCCTGCCTCAGGTTTTGTTAGCCCGGCAGCTGGCCTGGTCATTGGTTTATCTGCTGGTGTGATTTGCTTCTACTGTACCGTTCTCATTAAACAGAAGTGGAAAATCGACGACTCGCTGGACGTATTCCCGGTGCACGGTGTCGGCGGTATTTTAGGTACATTGCTGGCAGGCGTATTCTGTTCACCTGATTTGGGGCTGTTCAGCGGCTACGGCTTCGGTGGTGACAATGCCAGTATTGGTGATCAGGTAACGGTGCAAATCATCGGTATCGTTAGCGTATTTGTTTACACTGCGGTGGTCTCCTGGATTCTGCTTAAAGTGGTCTCTGTGTTAACCAAAGGCCTGCGTGTAGACACGGAAACTGAGCATCAGGGTCTGGATATTTCTAGCCACGATGAGCGTGGTTACAACTTGTAATTCAGTACAGGTTGAAGAGATAAAACAATGCACCGCTAGCCGGTGCATTGTTGTTTTAGAAGGGAGCTACTTGTTTTATGTGCTGAAGGCGCTCTAATCGTTAGCCGTACAACTGCTCTGCGCGATTAAACAATACCCATGAAGTCAGAATATATTTGTCGCTAGAGACCGGGATTTGGCCCCTGTGGGTGTGGGTGAAATACGCGGGAGCAATGACCATGCGGCCGGCTTTGGGCTGAATGGACGCATCCTGGTAGTAAAAATCCGTGCTACCGCCTTCTTCCACGTCATTCAGATAAAACATGAACAGTAGAATACGGTGCAGCGCTTCATTGTGCTGGGCCTGCGGATACACTTCTGAATGCCAGTAAGGGTAACCGCCATTGCCTTTTTCATAGCGCTGGGCATTGATGTCACCCATTCGGAAAAGGTGCTGAATGAGCATGGGTAATTGTGGCAGGCCGAGGGTTTCAAAATTCTCTGCCGTGAGCTTAACCGGCTGGCCGGTAGTCGGGTCAGGAAGGGTTAAACCCAATGGGCCGACTATCGCAAAATAATACTTTTTCAGGTAATTAAAAATCCCGTTGCTGCAGGCTTCAAATACGGCCTGGTGATGGGCTTTGAATTCCGGGTTTTGTGAGAATGACACATCCATTGAGCGCTTTTTGTCGGTATCGACACCACCGCCGGTGCGTCCTGGTGCCACTTTCTGACTGGTATCAAAGGTATCGATAATGTCCCTGCACAACTGTACAGGTAGGGCGTTATCAATCACTTCAATGAATGTTGTCATACTACTTACTCATGATCTTCCGGCAGCAGGTGTTCACTTAGCGCGGCTCGAATGTTGTCGGGGATTGCTGCTGTTTTCTGTGTCTCATAATTGTAGTGCACCATGGTGGTAGTGCCAGAATTACAGCGCTTACCGCTCTGCCATGCTTCCTGATAGGCCTCAAAAGAGCTGTTGCCGATACGCTTCACCCAGGTTTTGATTGTAACCGGCTCACCATAGAAAATTTGCGCATGAAAATCGACCTGATAGCTGGCCAGTATTAACGGCCAGCTGTCCAGCGCCAGGGTAGGGGTAAACATTTCGAATAATGGGGTGCGGGCTTCTTCAAACCACACCACCATTACAGTATTGCCCACGTGACCTGCGCCATCGGTTTCACTGAAGCGCACATTGGTTGTCATTTCAAACATACTACACCTGCTTTAACAGCGGTTTTAAGAAACGGCCGGTGTGCGATACCGCACTTTCTGCGATGTCTTCCGGGGTGCCTTCGGCAATGATTTGTCCACCACCAGAACCGCCTTCAGGGCCGAGATCCACTAAGTAATCCGCGGTCTTGATGACGTCTAGGTTATGCTCAATGACCACCACGGTATTGCCGTGATCGCGCAGGCGGTGCAGCATGGCCAGCAACTGTTTGATGTCGTGGAAGTGCAGGCCAGTGGTTGGCTCGTCCAGAATATACAGAGTTTGGCCGGTATCGCGCTTAGACAGTTCTTTGGCCAGCTTCACGCGCTGTGCTTCACCACCTGATAACGTGGTGGCGGCCTGACCCAAGCGGATATACGACAAACCGACATCCATGAGTGTTTGCAGTTTACGAGCAATAGCGGGAATCGGGTCGAAGAACTCGCGGGCGTCTTCAACGGTCATTTCCAGCACTTCGTGGATGTTTTTGTCTTTGTATTTTATTTCCAGTGTTTCGCGGTTGTAGCGCTTGCCTTTACACACGTCACACGGCACGTACACGTCGGGCAGGAAGTGCATTTCGACTTTGATTACGCCGTCACCCTGGCAGGCTTCACAGCGTCCGCCTTTGACGTTGAAACTAAAGCGCCCTGGCTTGTAACCGCGTGAGCGGGCTTCCTGAGTGCCGGCAAACATTTCACGAATAGGCGTGAAAATGCCGGCATACGTGGCCGGGTTTGAGCGCGGGGTACGACCAATCGGGCTCTGATCGATATCGACCACTTTGTCGAGCTTATCCAGGCCGGTCATTGACTTGTAAGGCGCGGGTTCGCTGGTAGTCGCATTGTTCAGTTCACGGTGCGCAATGCGGTAAAAGGTGTCGTTGATCAGGGTAGATTTACCCGAACCAGACACACCCGTAATACAGGTCATCACCCCCACCGGGATACGCAAATTTACGTTTTTCAGGTTGTTGCCAGTGGCGCCTTTTAATTCCAGCCACTGATCGTCTTTGGCTTTATTACGTTCAGCAGGTACTTCAATTTTTTCGCGTCCGGACAGGTACTTTCCGGTTAACGAGTCTTCGTTACTGAGGATGTCATCCAGACTACCCTGCGCAATGATCTGACCGCCGTGAACACCGGCGCCCGGACCTATATCAATAATGTAATCGGCTTCTTTGATGGCGTCTTCGTCGTGTTCTACCACCAGTACCGTGTTACCCAGGTCGCGCAAATGGGTAAGGGTTTTTAACAGGCGTTCGTTATCACGCTGGTGCAATCCAATTGAGGGTTCGTCGAGTACATACATCACCCCAACAAGACCCGCACCAATCTGACTTGCCAGACGAATTCGCTGGGCTTCTCCACCAGAGAGGGTGTCGGCACTGCGGGACAGGGTCAGGTAGTTCAGACCGACGTTGACCAGGAAGCGCAAACGGTCGAGGATTTCTTTTAATATTTTGTCGGCGATTTGGGCGCGTTGCCCCGACAAATTCAAATGCTCGAAAAAGTCATAAGCGCCGGCAATCGACATTTCAGCAATGGCCGGCAAGTTGGTGTCTTCAATAAACACGTGGCGGGCTTCGGTACGCAAGCGGGTGCCGCCACAGCTATTACAGGGTTGCTGGCTTAAAAACTTAGAGAGTTCTTCGCGTACGGTATTCGATTCGGTTTCCCGGTAGCGGCGCTCCATGTTTGGAATGATGCCCTCGAACGGATGCTTGCGCTCCATGATGTCGCCGCGATCGTTGATATAGCGGAAACTAATGGATTTGCCTTTAGAGCCATAAAGTACGATGTTCCTGTGCTCGTCAGACAACTCACCCAATGGTACGGTAAGGCTGAAACCATAATGGTCGGCAACCGCCTGAAGCATCTGGAAATAATAGTAGCTGCGCTTGTCCCAACCACGGATTGCACCACCAGACAGGCTCAGTTCGTCATTGGTGACCACTTTAAACGGGTCGAAGAACTGACGTGTGCCCAGGCCATCACAGGTACCGCATGCACCAGCCGGGTTGTTGAACGAGAACAAACGCGGTTCAAGCTCACTGATGCTGTAACCACAATGCGGGCAGGCGAAGTTAGCGGAGAAGATAATCTCAGGTGTATCTGGTTCGTCCATATACGCTACTTTGGCGTTACCGGCAGACAGCGCCAGCGCTGTTTCGAAACTTTCTGCCAGACGTAATTGCAGGTCGTCACGCACTTTGAAGCGGTCGATAACGACTTCGATAGTGTGCTTTTTGTGCAAATCCAGTTCAGGTGGATCCGACAGGTCACACACGTCACCGTCAATACGCGCCCGTATATAGCCCTGGGCAGCTAAAGACTGCAGGGTTTTAACGTGTTCACCCTTCCGGTTTTGCACTACTGGCGCCAGCAGCATCAGCTTAGTGCCTTCTGGTAGCTCCAGCACACGGTCGACCATTTGAGAAATGGTTTGTGCATCCAGTGCCACGTCGTGATCCGGGCAGCGAGGTGTACCAACACGGGCAAACATCAAACGCAGATAGTCGTATATCTCGGTAATCGTACCCACGGTTGAGCGCGGGTTGTGCGAAGTGGATTTTTGCTCAATGGATATAGCGGGCGACAAGCCTTCGATGTGATCAACATCGGGCTTTTCCATCATCGACAAAAATTGGCGGGCGTAAGCCGACAGTGATTCAACGTAACGACGCTGACCTTCAGCATACAGCGTATCAAACGCCAGGGAAGATTTTCCTGAGCCTGACAGTCCGGTGATCACCACCAGTTTGTCACGGGGAATAGTGATATCGATGTTTTTCAGATTGTGGGTGCGGGCACCGCGAACTTCTATGTTATCCATTCGAACCTGATTGCGAGACAAAAGAAACAGTATGCCATAGTCGGCGACCTCTTGAATATGCCACTTTGCCGAAATCAGATCAGTCTGTGTACACAAAGGCCGGGTGGTAGGTACACAGCAGCAAAATGTGCTACACTGCGCGCCCCTTTTAACCGAGCAACAGAGAATCTACTGCCTTGAATGCCTTAGAAGTCCGGGCCGCTTGTACACTAGCGCTGGTTTACGTATTGCGTATGTTAGGGTTGTTTATGGTCATGCCTGTGCTGGCCGTTGCCGCAACGCAGTTCCCTGATTATTCACCCATGATGGTAGGCATTGCCATTGGTGGGTACGGGCTTACCCAGGCCGCGTTGCAAATTCCCATGGGGATGATGTCTGATCGCTGGGGACGCAAGCCTGTAATATTGCTCGGTCTTACGGTATTTGCCCTTGGCAGTATTGTTGCTGCGATGGCCGACACCATGGCCTGGATGATTGCCGGGCGCGTGCTTCAAGGCGCAGGCGCGATTGCCGGGGCTATCATGGCCTTAGCAACTGACGTGGCTCGCGAACAACAACGCGCCAAAGTCATGGCCATTATTGGCATTGCTATCGGATTCTCTTTCTACATAGCGGTATTAATCGGCCCTATCATTGCCGACAGCTGGGGTATTGCTGGCATCTTCTGGGTAACCGGCGTTCTGGCTTTGGCCTGCCTGCCTTTAGTGAAATGGGCCGTACCAAACAGCCCCCAGCGGGTAAGCGCTGAAACCCTGCCGCGTGGCGATCAGGTTTGGGCCTTGTTTACCTCATCCCAGTTATGGCGACTGAATGTCAGCGTCATGCTGCTGCATATGATGATCACCCTGTTGTTTGTGCAAATTCCGCTGTCGCTGGTATCGCTTGGAATGGCGCTGGATAGCCACTGGTCATTGTATTTACCTGTGTTGTTGGTGTCAGTGGTGCTGTTGGCTGGCATGATGCGCAGTAGCCGCGGCAAGGCGCCGAAACGCATGCTAATGTCTGCCATTGTAATGCTGCTTATCGCGTTTGCTATGCTGGGAAGTGGAATGCTTAACTGGTGGCTAGTGGTTACAGCCATGGTGGTGTTCTTTACTGGCTTTAACTATTTAGAGGCAAATTTACCTGCGTTAGTGTCTAGCATTGCACCGGCGGGTCAGAAGGGCACTGCCATGGGCATTTATGCCAGCTTCCAGTTCTTTGGTGCTTTTCTGGGAGGTGTAGTTTCTGGCTCAATTGCAACTGCTTATGGTGCTCAGGGCGCCTACATCAGCGGTATCATCGTGGCCGTTTTGTGGGGGCTCATTATGATGGGGCTTCGCACAACCGATAAGTTCAAACGGGTTACGTTATCGCTGGATAAAGCCATTCAACCTACTTCCGAGCAGGTAAATTCGTTGGAAGAACAGGCGGGCGTTATTGAATGCGCAGTCGATGCGCAACAGGGCCTGCTTTTCTTAAAAGTCGATAGTGACTTTAAAGAACTTGAGGCCCGCGCGCTTATTAAACAATGGGGTTAATGTAGCGTCAGCCGTTCGCAGCTGGCACCACGTAAAAGACGCCTACTTCCACATTTACCACCTCCACTTCGGTGCCGGCATCAATGGGTTGCGTGCTTTTTACCGTCCATTGAATACCTGAATAAGCATGAGTGGTTGTCGACGCCGGACCGATGGCTTCTGTAATAACAAACCGAACACCGTTGAAGTCGCTGGTAACCGGTTTCTTTTCTACCTGTTTCTGCATTTGTTGTAGTGGGCGGTATAACACTGCAGCAGACAGCGCTGTGATGATACCGACACAGATCATGGCATTAAGATAAGTTGCTGGCACAATATCCAGATAAAACAGCCCTGATGTGATCAGTGCAGCAATGCCCACAAACAGCAGTACAAACGTAGCGAAGCCCAATACGGCAATCTCGATAGCCAGCAGCAATAACCCTATTACTGCCAGCGTGGATGCCAGGTTGTCTGATAACCAGTCCATACCCGTTACTCTTTGTTCATTTTATTGATGATAGCCATGGCTTGAGTGACTAAGCTGGCCGCCTCGGTTGAACCATCGGGTAACAACACAATAGACGATTCCCGGGCAATCGCCTGTTTAGCCTCAATGGCTTTAGTCGCCAAATCCAGCTGAATGGCTTTTTGGCCTTCTTCGGTATCGGCGGCTTCACCGACTTTGCGTAGTGCTTCCGCTTGTGCCTCGGCGACGGCAAGAATGGCCTGGGCTTCACCCTCGGCTTTTAATACCTGCTCCGCTTTGTCGGCTTCCGCGGCCAGTACCACAGACTGTTTGGCACCCTCTGCGCGGTTAATGGCAGCCTGACGATCACCTTCTGATTCCAGAATTTGCGCCCGTTTTACCCGCTCTGCTTTCATCTGGGCTTCCATGGCTTCCATTACAGAATTGGGTGGCACAATGTCCTTAATTTCATAGCGAAGTACCTGAATACCCCAAGGACCACTGGCTTCGTTAATTGAGGTTACTATATTAGTATTTAACTGGTCGCGCTCTTCAAAGGTTTTATCCAGTTCCATTTTACCCAGCTCTGAACGCATGGTGGTCTGCGCCAGTTGGGTAACAGCAAAAACATAGTCGTCTACGCCATAAGTGGCCTTGTACGGGTCGAGTACGCGAAAGTACAGTACGCCGTCTACATGCAGCGAAATGTTGTCTTTGGTTATGGCGCTCTGCTCAGGCACGTCCACGGCCTGTTCTTTCAATGAGCGATCGGCGGCAACGCGGTCGATAAACGGAAAGATAAAGTTTAAACCCGCTTCTTTGGTTGATTGGTATTTACCGAATCGTTCAATCACGTAGGCGCGGTTTTGCGGTACGAATTTGATGGAGATTTTCAGTAAAATCACCACCAAAACCAGTACGAATAACTGGGGAGTAACAATATAATCGAGTAATACTTCCATGCTCAACATCCTCTTGTTTTCTTAACCCTGGAACAGGGCAGGCAGTTGAAGCATATACGATATTGATTGCTTTAAACAATCTCTACTGTACGAAATAAGCGTTTGAAAGTGGAAGGAGTGACCAACGGCACGAACTGCCTATTCCTCGTCTTTTACCTGCAGCAAATCCCACTTGTTGCCATACAGGTCTTCGAAAATAGCAACGGTGCCGTATTCCTCATCGCGCGGGGTTTCTATGAAGTTCACGCCTTTGCTTTGCATGCTTTTGTAATCCCGCCAGAAATCATTGGTTTGCAGTACGAACAAAACCTGATCGCCTGCCTGTTTACCCACTACCATTTCGTCCAGTTTCGATTGCGCCAGATTTAACATGATACCGGCATTTGAGAGGCCGGGAGGGTGAAGCAACACCCAGCGAATGCCGTTGTCGTGGGCCTCGTTGGCCAGCAAGTCAAAATTCAGCTTTTCAGTGAAGAACGCAATGGCTTCATCGTAATCATGCACCAGTATGCCTACGGCATTAATGCTTTGAATTCTCTCGCCCATGCTATGGTCTCCCTGAAATATGAAGAAGTGTTGGCTAACGTTTTGACTAACATAGCGAATTAGCACAGCGGGTGAAAGTAGCCAATGGCGGAATTATGCATAATTGGTAGTAATTTACCGGGTTTTGTCACTTAGCGGTTGTGTTTAACACACAGTTCACATTATTATTTGTACTATAATAGTAATTAAAGGTGAGTGACGCATGTCTACAATTCAACGCTCTGCCAATGCCATCCGCATGTTGGCAGTAGATGCAATTCAAAAAGCAAAATCCGGCCACCCTGGCGCGCCAATGGGAATGGCTGACATTGCCACTGTCTTATGGCAACAGTTTTATCAGCACAACCCGGGGAACCCAAAATGGGCAAACCGCGACCGTTTTGTGTTGTCGAATGGGCATGCCTCTATGCTGCAGTATGCGTTGCTACATTTAAGTGGTTACGACTTGCCTGTTGAAGAGCTTAAACAGTTCCGCCAGCTACATTCTAAAACGCCGGGTCACCCTGAATATGGTTATACCGAAGGCGTTGAAACCACTACGGGTCCGTTAGGAGCGGGTATTGCGAATGCTGTGGGTATGGCAATTGCAGAGAAAACCCTGGCGGGACAGTTCAACCGCGAAGGTTTCCCGCTAGTTGATCACTACACGTATTGCTTCCTGGGCGACGGCTGCCTGATGGAAGGTATCTCCCACGAAGCCTGTTCACTGGCCGGTACGTTGGGCCTGGGTAAGTTGGTTGCCTTCTGGGATGACAACGGTATCTCTATCGACGGTCACGTTGAAGGCTGGTTTACCGACAACACGCCAGCGCGCTTTGAAGCCTACGGCTGGCACGTGATCAAAGACATCGATGGTCACGACGAAGCAGCATTGAAGGCGGCGATGGAAGTGGCACAGTCGGTAACAGATAAACCCACACTGATTTGCTGTAAAACCCTGATTGGTTTTGGTTCACCGAATAAGTCGGGTAGCCATGACTGTCACGGTTCGCCGTTAGGTGACGACGAAGTCGCTGAAGTGCGCAAGCAACTGGACTGGCCTTATGCGCCGTTTGAAGTACCAGAAGACGTGTATGCTCAGTGGGATGCAAACGAGAAAGGTGCTGAAGCGGAAGCGCAGTGGAACAAGCTGTTTGAGGAATACGCCGCTGCTTATCCTGATTTAGCCAAATCTTTCAAGCGCCGCGTTATTGAGCAAGCTTTGCCTGCGGACTTTAACGAGAAAGCAGACGCTTTTGTGCGCCAGTGTCAGGCAGATATGCAGGATATGGCCACTCGTAAAGCGTCGCAAAATGCGATTGGATTCTTTGCTAATCAATTGCCAGAAATCATTGGTGGTTCTGCGGATCTGGCTGGCTCAAACTTAACACTGTGGCCACAAGCCAAAGGCCTGCAGGACGATGCAGCCGGTAACTACATATTCTATGGTGTGCGTGAATTCGGCATGAGTGCGATCATGAACGGCATTGCATTGCACGGTGGATTTATCCCATTCGGCGCGACCTTCCTGATGTTTATGGAATACGCGCGCAACGCGGTACGTATGGCTGCGTTGATGAAAGCAAAATCTATCTTTGTGTACACCCACGACTCCATCGGTCAGGGTGAAGACGGTCCAACGCACCAGCCTATCGAGCAACTGGCTAACTTACGCTTAACGCCGAACCTGACTACCTGGCGTCCGTGTGACACGGTGGAAGCCGCAGAGGCCTGGCGTCAGGCGCTCGTGAAGCAGGATGGCCCAAGCGCGTTAGTCTTTACCCGTCAGGGTACCAAGACCCAGGCGCGTAGCGAAAGCCAACTGGCTGACGTTGCAAAAGGCGGTTATGTATTAAAAGACTGCGCAGGCAAAGCTGACATTGTGTTGATTGCAACGGGTTCTGAAGTGTCTCTGGCAGTCGATGCCGCAACGGCACTGGGTGAGCAAGGTGTGGGTGCACGAGTTGTCTCCATGCCAAGTACTGAGCAATTTGATGCGCAGTCAGCAGAGTATAAGCAAAGCGTATTGCCTGCGGGTACGGTTAAACTGGCTGTTGAAGCCGCGCATACCGACTTCTGGTACAAATACGTCGGCCTGGACGGTGATGTCGTTGGCATGCAAACCTTTGGTGAGTCTGCACCAGGTGGTGAATTGCTGAAACACTTCGGCTTTACGGTAGACAACGTGGTGGCTAAGGCTAAAGCGTTGCTCGGCTAAATCACGCCAACGAGTTTAAAAGCCTGCACAATGTGCAGGCTTTTTTGTCTCTGACATTGCAACATACAGGCTGCACGTTTCAGGTAACAGGCTATGAGTCTCATTATCCGCAGGGTTGAATACCTCTGTCAGGGCAAGGTACAACAGCATGCAGACCTTTATCAGCAGGCTAACGTGTTTACTAAATATAAAGAGTGACATCATGGTGTGAAGCTCCTCGTAGGCTTAACCAGGCACATCATGACGTGGCAAAAGTGAAATGAAGGTAAAACTTTCGAACTGACGTTAAAAAGCCCCGGTGTGGTAACTACCACACCGGGTCTTTGTCATTGAGCTTTGTAGTGTAAAACGCTGACGTTACGCAAGGTCAGCCAGCATGGCTTCCAGGGTTACCTGGTCTTTAGCGAACTGGCGAATACCTTCTGCCAGTTTGTCGTTCGCCATTTGCTCTTCGTTCATATCCCAGCGGAACGCCTGCTCGGTTAATGCAGCAGGGGCGGGCTTAGGCGAATCAACCGGGTTCAGTTTACGCTCTAGTGTGCCTTCTGTATTGGCCAGTTCATCCAGCAGTCCTGGGCTGATAGTTAAGCGATCACAACCCGCCAGTTCCTGAATTTCACTGATGTTGCGGAAGCTCGCGCCCATTACGATGGTGTCATAACCGTGAGTCTTGAAGTAGCCGTAAATACGGCTAACCGATTTTACACCCGGATCGTTGGCACCGGTAAAGTCCTCATTTGGCTGGTTGGCTTTGTACCAGTCCAGGATTCGGCCAACGAAAGGTGAGATCAGGAATGCGCCTGCTTCGGCACTGGCGCGAGCCTGGGCAAATGAAAACACCAGCGTAACGTTGGTTTTGATGCCCTGAGACTCAAGAATGCGCGCAGCCTGAATACCTTCCCAGGTGGCGGCGATTTTGATCAGTACGCGACTGGTATCGATGCCTTGGTCACGGTAAAGCGCCAGCAGGTGATTGGCCTTTTCTACAGTCGCCATAGTGTCAAAAGACAAACGGGCATCGACTTCGGTAGACACATACCCAGGTACCTGTTCCATTAATTTACTACCGATTAACACAGCCAGCTTGTCGGCAGCTGCGCCGGCAACATCTGTCACATTGTCCTGGGCTGCAGCCCATTGCACCGCTTCAGCTGCTAAAGGGCGATACTTTTCGATTTGTACTGCTTTTAAGAGCAGTGAAGGATTCGTTGTTGCGTCTTGTGGCTGATAGCGTTTGATGGCTTCAAAGTCACCGGTGTCAGCCACTACAGTCGTCATGGCCTTTAATTGATCGAGTTGGGTCGTCATAGCATTTTCCATTCAACGGTTAAAACAGACTGGCGCGGTATCACAGCTTTCCACTGGCAACATGAGCGCCAGCTATTGCATTAAGTGATGAAAAACTAGCCACCACACCATTAATATTAATTTTATATTACCTTTACATTTGCGTATTATTGATATTATCATACAATTAAATTTGGTGGCTAATTTTGTTAGCAGTTCGTGGAATAGAATTATTATGTCTCGTTATACATTAGGGCTCGATTATGGCTCTGATTCGGTCAGGGCACTTTTGGTTGATGTCACAACCGGTGCAGAGCTGGCCAGCCATATGGTCAATTATCCGCGCTGGGCGGAAGGTCGCTATTGCGTACCCGCCCGCGACCAATACCGTCAGCATCCTCTGGACTATATCGATAGTCTGGTAGAAGTGGTCAATGCGCTGTGGGAAAAAGTGCCCGCTGGTACAGCTGAAAATGTGGTGGGAATGAGCTTCGACACAACCGGCTCTACACCAGTTGCAGTGAATGCGGAAGGCGTGCCTTTAGCACTGACTGACGCGTTTGCAGAAAATCCGAATGCTATGTTTGTACTTTGGAAAGATCATACCGCGGTAAAAGAAGCCAGCGAGATCACCAAAGCAGCCAACGAAAACGATGTGAACTACCTGTCTTATATGGGCGGTATCTATTCGTCTGAATGGTACTGGGCGAAGGCACTACACATTTTCCGCAACGATCCGGAAGTGAAAGCGGCTACTTACAGCTGGGTAGAACACTGTGACTGGATGACTGCACTTATGTGTGGCACCACTCACCCATCGCAAATGCAAATGGGGCGATGTGCTACTGGCCATAAATTAATGTGGAACGAAGCCTGGGACGGTTTCCCGCCAAACAGTTTCTTTGCCGGAATCGACCCGCTACTGGACGGTGTGGTGGATACCCTGAATCCAAACACACAGCCGAGTGATAAAGCAGCCGGTAATCTCACTCAGGAATGGGCCGACAAATTAGGCCTGCCTGTCGGTATCGTTGTCGGTTTTGGTGCGTTTGACTGTCACATGGGCGCGGTTGCGGCCAATGTACGAGAAGGCGTGCTGACTAAAGTAATGGGTACCTCCACCTGTGACATTACCGTCACAACGCCACAAACCCTGGGTGACACCTGTGTGAAAGGAATCTGCGGCCAAGTCGATGGTTCGGTTATCCCGGGCATGATTGGCCTGGAAGCTGGTCAATCAGCCTTCGGCGATCTTTATGCGTGGTTTAAGAATCTGGTGTTATGGCCAACCCAAAATCTGCTGCACGAGCTGATGGAAACCGGCGCCAGTGAATTAGCCGATAAAATCGAAGCCATTACCTTGCAGCGTTTATCCAACGAAGCAGCACTCATTCCTGCCAGTGCACACGACATTACGGCGTTGGACTGGGTGAACGGACGTCGTACGCCCGACGCTGATCAAACGGTATCCATGGCGATCACCGGCATCAAAATGGGAGCCGATGCGCCAAAATTATTCAAAGCACTGGTTGAAGCCACTGCCTTTGGAGCGCGCGCAATTACCGAGCGCTTCCGTTCAGAGGGCGTGCCCATTGAATCTGTGGTGGTTATCGGTGGAATCTCGAAAAAATCCGACTACGTCATGCAGACCTGTGCCGATGTATGGAACTGCCCCATCGACGTATTAGAAAGTGAACAGAGTTGTGCCTTAGGCGCCGCTATCATGGCTGCTGTGGCTGCTGGCGAATACCCAACTGTCGCCGACGCTCAGGCCGTGATGGCGTCGCCTGTCTGCAAACAGTACCTGCCTAATCCTGAAAATGTAGGTGTGTACGACGAACTCTATCAAAAATACCAAACCCTTGGTGCCTATGTCAGCGGAGGCCAGCCATGAGTTATACCGAACTAAAACGCGAAGTGTATGAAGCCAATATGGAGCTTCAACACCGCAACCTGGTGATTTATACCTTTGGTAACGTGTCGCAGGTCGACCGCGCCAAAGGTGTGGTTGCGATCAAGCCAAGTGGCGTATCGTACGACCAGATGAAGCCCGAAGACATTGTGATTGTTGATATGGAAAACAACATTGTCGAAGGCACTATGCGTCCGTCATCAGACACCAAAACGCATACGCACTTGTACCGTGCGTTTGACAACATTGGTGGCGTGACTCATACGCACTCAACCTACGCCACGGCATGGGCACAGGCCAAGCAGAGCATCCCGTGTTTAGGTACCACCCACGCAGATTATGTGCATGGTGACATTACCTGTACACGCGAGTTAACCGATGAGCAGGTCAACGGTGACTACGAAGAAGAAACTGGCGTGCAAATTACCGATGCGTATACCGACCGCGATCCGCTTTCCGCCCCCATGGTGATTGTAGCCGGTCACGCGCCCTTTACCTGGGGTAAAGACGCAGCACAGTCTGTGTATCACGCTGCATTGCTCGAAGAAATTGCCCGTATGGCTTATTTAACCCGCACTCTGAGTCCGAATGCGGCGCCACTAAATCAGGCCATCCTGGATAAACACTATTTACGCAAGCACGGCAAAAACGCTTATTACGGTCAGGAATAAGCTGCCGTCAGGCACCTTTATCTATAGAGGACAGAATTATGACTACAGTACAAAAAGAAGTTTGGTTTATCACCGGTTCACAGCACCTATACGGCCCTCGTGTACTGGAAGAAGTTGCGAACAACAGTCAGGCGCTGGCTGCTGGCCTGAATGAAAGCATTCAGCCGGTTAACGTGGTTTACAAAGACACCGTTAAAACCCCATCTGAAATTCACCAGGTTTGTCAGGCTGCCAACAGCGCACCGAACTGTATTGGTGTGATTTTATGGATGCACACCTTCTCGCCTGCGAAAATGTGGATTGCCGGCCTGAACGAGCTGAAAAAGCCATGGTTGCACCTGCATACCCAGTTTAATGCTGGTCTGCCTTGGAGCAGCATCGACATGAACTACATGAACACGCACCAGAGTGCTCACGGTGACCGCGAATTCGGTTTCATCGGCACGCGTATGCGCAAAGAGCGTAAAGTGGTTGTTGGTCACTGGCAGGATCCGAAAACCGTTAAACAAATCGACGGCTGGTGTCGTGCGGCATTAGGCTGGGCAGAAAGCCAGTCTATGAAAGTGGTGCGCTTTGGTGACAACATGCGTCACGTTGCGGTAACCGAGGGCGACAAGGTTGCAGCACAAATTACCTTTGGCTACGAAGTCCATGCGCATGGCCTGCAAGAGCTTGCCGACGTAGTAGAAAGTATCAGCGATGGCGATGTAGCTGCGCAGCTGGATGCGTACTATCAGGAATATGACGTAAGCAAAGAACTGCTGACCGACGATTATCAGCGTGACCGCCTAATGAAAGAAGCGCGTCTGGAACTGGGCATGGAGAAGTTCTTCGTTGACGGTGGCTTTGGTGCATTCACCAACTGTTTTGAAAACCTGGCGGGCTTAACCGGCTTACCTGGTCTGGCAACACAGCGTCTGATGGCGAAAGGCTACGGCTACGGCGGTGAGGGTGACTGGAAAACAGCGGCCATGGTTCGCATCATGAAAGTCATGGCAAACGGCCTGGAAGGCGGTTGCTCGTTCATGGAAGACTACACCTACAACTTTACCGGCGGCACTGACCAGGTATTGGGTGCGCACATGCTGGAAGTGTGTCCGTCGATTGCCGGTAAGAAGCCTCGTCTGGAATTACACCGCCACACCATTGGTGTGAAGTGCGATGTACCTCGTCTGTTGTTCGCGGCCAAAGCGGGCCCGTCTATCAACGTATCGCCAATCGATATGGGTAACCGCTTCCGCATTCTGGTTAATGAACTGGATACGGTTGACCAACCTGAAACGACACCTAACTTGCCAGTAGCATCTGCACTGTGGGAGCCTAAGCCTAGCCTGGAAGTGGCTGGTGCGGCTTGGATTTATGCTGGTGGTGCTCACCACTCTGCTTACAGCCAGGCCATTACCGCAAGCATGATCGAAGATTATGCTGATATGGCGGGTGTAGAAACGGTGGTTATCGACAGTGACACTAATCTGCGTACCTTTAAGTCTGAGCTGCGTTACAACGCCGCTTACTATCAGCTTAAGCAAGGTATTTAATCGACCTGTTGGTACACCTGTACGGTGAGCTGACATGATAATATTACGATTCATTGTAGTATGAATAAGACCGGTGCACTCAGCACCGGTCATTGTCTCTTGAACCGTAACTAAGGAGTTTTCATGGTCGATTTATCTGCCTACCAGGGCATTGTTTTCGATATGGATGGCACGCTGGTCGATTCTATGCCGTCGCACATGGTGGCCTGGGAGCGCGCATGTAACGCGTTTGGCTATCCGTTTGATGCAGACTATATGAACTCCCTGGGTGGAGTACCCACGCAACAAACTGTCGTAATACTGAACGAAAAATTCGGCATGGATCACGATCCAAAGGCTGTGGCAAAGTTCAAGCGCGAGGCATGGGAAACCATGGATCTTGAGCCTGTACTGATCCCGTCCACTATGGCGGTGTTTGAGCATTATCGTCCAACCCTGTCGATTGGAATCGGGACCGGCGCAGAGCGACCTCACGCCGAACACCTGCTGACAAAACACGGGCTGTTGGCGCGAATTGATTCGCTGGTTACCGCCTCCGATGTAACACACGGAAAACCGCATCCTGAAACGTTTTTGACGGTTGCCGAACAAATGGGTGTAGCACCACAACATTGTGTTGTGTTTGAAGACACCGAGATTGGCTACCAGGCCGCCAGAGATGCGGGAATGGATTGTATTATGGTGAAACAGGGCGAAATTCAGCGCTAACCTCAGGATTAACGCAGACGTGTTTCCCGTTCCAACAGCGGAACACGTCTGTCACTTAGCTGAATCATTACTTGCATTCCCTGTTATAATTGTAATATAAAAGTATAAAAATAATTATGGGAATGTTAACCATGTCTACGCTTTCGCTTACTTCAATACGTCCTGCACAACTATTTACTGCCTCCGGCAGCCGCACTAAGTGGCTACTGGCGGGTGTATTGTCACTTACCTTTGGCTGCAGCAGCCAGGTGATGGCACAAAAAGGACAAACAATGACAATGACTCCCTCTGCAACAATCAGTGCTTATGGTGTGCTAAGCGACGCAACACCGGTTAAGCAAGTCACGCTTAAAAACAGCAATAACATCGAAATCGATGTCATCAGTTATGGTGGCATTATCACCCGCATGTCGGTACCGGACGCTAAGGGTCAGTCGGGTAATATCGTGTACGGTTTCGATTCACTGTCAGATTATGAAACCAAAAACCCGTACTTTGGTGCATTGATTGGCCGTTATGGTAACCGCATTAAAGACGCTAAATTCTCGTTGTTTGGTACCGAGTATCAGTTGGCGACGAATGACGGCGACAATCACCTTCACGGCGGCGTACAGGGTTTCGACAAGAAAGTCTGGAGCATGGAGCCGTTTGCAACGAAAGCCAGCGCTGGCGTGAAATTGACGCTGGTAAGCCCGGACGGCGACCAGGGTTACCCTGGCGAGTTGACCACAGTCGTCACTTACACGCTGACTGACGACAACACGCTGGACATGCAGTTTATTGCTACGACTGACGCGCCAACCATTGTTAATCTGACCCAGCATACGTATTTCAACCTTGCTGGCAAAGGCGACATTCTGGATCACAAATTAACCATTAACAGTGAAGCAATTACCCCGGTTGACAGTGGTTTGATCCCTACCGGTGAACTCATGCCTGTTGCAGGGACCGCATTTGATTTCACGTCAGCCAAAGCCATTGGTAAAGACATCGGCGATAGCCATAAGCAGTTAGCGTTAGGTAAAGGTTATGACCACAACTATGTGCTGAAAGACCAGCCTGACAATACCCTGATTGAAGCTGCTTCGGTATACGATCCAGCATCAGGCCGCGTACTGCGAGTTCTGACTGAAGAGCCTGCCGTGCAGTTTTACTCTGGTAACTTCCTGGACGGCAGTACCAGCGGCATGGGCCAGCAACACATCTTCCGCGGGGCGTTCTGTCTCGAACCTCAGCACTACCCGGATTCGCCGAATCAACCGGCGTTCCCTAGTACAACCTTGTTACCGGGCGACGTGTACTCAACGCGTATTGTGTACGCATTCGACACTAAGTAAACCGGGCTGATTCAAATGTGGCAACGTACTGTTAAGCTGATACTGGCGGTGTTACTCACCGTCGGTACAACGGGGTCGGTTTGGGCTAAGGCTATCGTCAGTCTGCATAGCCCCAATCACGAGCTGAGTGTGCAGGTTTCCCTGAACAGCAAAGCAACACTGGTCTATCAGGTGAAGCGCAGAGGTGACGCTGTGATCCAGCCCTCTGCACTCGGTCTTACCCTGGCAAACAGTTCGTTTGCGGATAACCTGACGCTGAAAAATGTCAGTGAAGTCAGCGCCATCGCTTCGGCTTATTCATTGGTTCATGGTAAGCAGCGAAATATTGAATATCAGGCCAATGAAGTTCTGGTCAGCGTGGAAAACACGCGCGGCGACATGCTGTCTGTGCGCTTCCGACTTAGCAACGATGGTCTGGCGTTTCGCTATGAGTTGATGGGTAAATCGACCGATACTCGGGTTGTCATCAGCGAACAAACCAGTGTGGGTATGTTTGCTGACACTGAGGGTTGGTTGCAGCCCAAGGCGGCGGCGCAGTCAGGTTGGATGAATACCAATCCATCCTATGAAGAAGAATATCAGCACGGCGTTGTGGGTAAGTTAACGCCGCAATTCGACAATGGATGGGTCTATCCAGCGTTGTTCAAATACAAGGATACGTTTCTTGTTGTCAGTGAAGCTGGCATAACTGAAGGCTATGCCGCTTCCAACCTGCTAAGCAATGACGAAGGTGTCTTCACACTGACGTTCCCGCACCCGGCTGAAACCGTAACAAACGGCCAGCTTTTACCCGAACACACATTGCCCTTTACGTCGCCGTGGCGACTGTTGTTAGTGGGTGAACTGGACACCATTGCGGCCTCTACGCTGGGTACTGATGTCGCTAACGCATCTGCACTTAGCGAAACTGACTTTGTTGAACCGGGCCTTGCAGCCTGGAGCTGGGGATTGTTGAAAGACGAGTCTGTGAATACCGCAACGCAAACTGCGTTCATTGACTACGCTGCCGACATGCACTGGCCTTATGTGCTGGTGGACGTAAACTGGGATCGGAATATCGGCTATGACGGCATTGCCAAGCTAGCTAAATACGCCGGGTCTAAAAACGTACGTTTGTGGCTGTGGTACAACTCTTCAGGGCACTGGAACCAGACTGTTTATAGCCCCAAAGGGCAATTGCTTACTCAAGCTGACCGCCGCAAAGAGTTTGCTCGTCTCCAGGCAATGGGGATTGCCGGTGTAAAAATCGACTTCTTCCCCGGTGACGGCGCGTCGGTATGGGAATACTTCAAAGCCATACTGCAGGATGCAGCCGACTTTGAACTGATGGTGAACTTCCACGGGGTAACATTGCCGCGGGGGCTACAACGTGAATACCCAAATTTAATGACGGCAGAAGGCATAAAAGGTCAGGAAATGATTACGTTCTTCCAGGACTTTGCTGACCGTCAGGCTTATCACGCCACTTTACTGCCCTTTACCCGCAACTTATTTGATCCGATGGACTTTACGCCTACGGTGTTAGGGGATATCCCCAATATCGAGCGCAAAACCTCGAATGCGTTTGAACTGGCTGAAACCGTGTTGTTTTACTCTGGTGTGCAGCACGTTGTAACCACGCCTGAGCAAATGCAAAACGTAGAGCCTCACGTAAAACAGTTTCTGCAAACCGTACCTGCGAGCTGGGACGAGACTCAACTGATTGCAGCCAGTCCCGGCGAATACGTTGTATTGGCGCGTAAATCACAGTGCCGCTGGTTTATTGCCGGGATTAATGCGCAAGCCACACCACAACAGATTGTGATCCCGTCAGACAGCTATGCATTAGCCGGCGCAACTTTATTAACCAAGGGCGACGGCACACGTCAGACCCGGATTCAAACCTTGCCAGCAGGCGATCTTCAATTAACGTTATCTACAAACGATGGGTTTGTGTTGACCACACAAAGAGAGAGTACCAATGATTGTAAAGTCGATTAAACGGCTGACTACCGCAGCGTTATTACTGGCTGCGTTAGGCGGATGTAGCAGCACCGCACCGGAGGCAGAAACAGCCGCTAAGCAACCAGATAATGTCGCTACGGAAGCATCAGGGATCTTTACTAATCCGTTATTTCCGAATGGCGCCGATCCGTGGCTGGAATACTGGGACGGGAACTACTACCTCACCACAACCACCTGGACATCACAGCTGGTCATGCGTAAATCGCCTACGTTGGCCGGTCTGGCAGACGCCACACCGGTGAATGTATGGTCGTCAACTGACCCGGAGCGTTGTTGTAACTTTTGGGCGTTTGAATTTCACCGTTTAAAAGGCCCGAACGGATTCCGCTGGTACATGATGTATACCGCAGGTCAGGATGGCACGTTGGACCATCAGCACCTGAATGTGCTGGAAAGTGTTGGTGACGACCCAATGGGCCCGTATCAGTACAAGGGCGCGTTAATGCCTGATGTGTGGAATATCGACGGTAATTATTTAGAACACAACGGCAAACTTTATGTGATTTACTCGCAGTGGCGTGGTGATACCCAGCTCAATATTATTGCCGAGATGGAAAATCCGTGGTCGTTAAAGGCTGATCAACCTCACACCGTTCTGACAACACCTGAACTGGATTGGGAAATCAGCGGCCGCAAAGTGACAGAAGGGGCCGAAATCCTTCAGCGAAACGGCCGTACATTCATGACTTATTCTGCCAGTTTCTGCAATACGCCGGATTACAAACTGGGCTTGTTGGAGCTGGTGGGCGATGACCCCATGAACCGCGATCACTGGACTAAGTACCCAGAGCCCGTATTCAGCCGCACAGAAACTGTATTTGGCCCGGGTCACAATGGTTTCTTTACGTCGCCGGATGGCAAAGAAGACTGGTTGGTGTATCACGGCAATGACTCAGTTGAGCATGGCTGCAGCGCCACCCGTTCTTTGCGTGCACAGAAATTTACCTGGAACGAAGACGGCACGCCGCAATTTGGTGAGCCTCTGACACCGGGTGTTGAAGTGGCCCCTCCGGGTGGCGAAAACGGCCCTCTGGTGACACGAGTGCAAGGTCAGCGTTATCAGCTAGTCAATGCGACCAGCGAATTGTGCCTGGATATCTCCTCTGATCCGCAGGACAACCGCGCTGTGCAACGCCAGTGTGCCGGTACCAACGGACAGTGGGTGCTTGACTCCACCACTGACGGTTTTGTGCGGTTAGCAAATCGCGAAGACAGTAAGTTTCTTGAAGTAGCTGCGTGCAGTACCGCCGACAATGCACGCGTGCAGTCTGCGGCATGGCGAAACAATTACTGTCAGCAATGGCAGGTCGCGCCTGGTATTGATGGCAACGTGACTATTACCAATCGCTATTCTGGCAAGCCCTTAGCCGTTGCGGGATGTTCAGCATCCGCTAATCAGGCGGTATTACAGCAAAATACCGATAGCGCCTGTAATCAATGGCAGCTGCGCCCGGTAGGTGAAGTTGCACTCATGAGTCAGCAGAGCGGCAAAGCCATTACCGCTGATGAAGATAATGTCGTGCAACGCGCGTTCAACTACCTGGATGAGCAGACCTGGGTGTTCCAACCGACTGATACCGGATATCTGCGCTTAAAAGTAGATGCGGACAGTGCGCAATGCCTGGGTGTGGTGAATAATCAGGTCGTGCCAGGTGCCAATGTTGATATGGTGAACTGCGACAATAAAACCGCACAGTGGCGTTTAGCACCGGTTGAGGGCGGCGGTATGATGCTGTTTAACCGTTATACCCGTTTGCCGCTGGGACTAACCGACTGCGGTTTAGCTGAGCAAACCAACATTGCTCAGCAGCCTGATTTGGCTACCCGTTGTCAGGTGTTCCATTTGCGCGAACCTAAATAACGCTTGAGCAGGATGTCCGGCAATGGCTGGACATCGTCTAAGTTGTTCCGGGGGCGGCACCGAGTAGGGCGGTGTTGCCCCTTCTTTTTTCTGGTCGGTGTTGTCGGTATCACAGTGGGCAAGTGCTAAATTAATTGATAGGCTGATACTCAAAACTTCAAGTAGCCTCTATACTTATAGTATAGCGTTCATTTTCGGCGGAATTACTTTGGCAAGGACAAGCATGCCCAATCGCATTTATCTTTCTCTTTTTCTAGGCCTCTTACTTGTAGTGGTGTCTGGCTGCGTCATTAACGTAACCCCGCAAAACCTGATATATCAGTCTCCCAATGTCGAAAAGCTCGACCTGACACATTTTCAGGGTAAAGCGTTTAAAGACGGTATCTCGGTGGCGGTAAAGCCGGTCACAGTTACCGGTGTGCGAGGAAACCAGATCCGCGGTGTACAGGCTCTGTATCACGGTGCGAAAGCCAATATAGTATTGTTCGGCGGCAACGCATCAACCATCAATAAATCTGCCAGTAAGCTGCACCGTTTAGGCAGTATTCCCGCTAATATTATCTGGTTTGATTACCCGGGCGCTGGGATTAGCGACAAGCCTAAAGACATGAACCCTGAATATATGCTGCAGGATGCCCTGGCCATTTATGACTTTGCTGTTGATAAGTTGCGTAACGACAAGCCCATGTTGGTACATGGGGTTGAGCTAGGCACAGCGGTTGCTACACATATTGCACTGCAACGCAAACCCGATGGTTTGGTACTGGAAGGGCCGGTAGTGAATTTAACTCAGTTGATTTACGACAACTCACCTGGTTGGACGGCCTGGCTTACTCGCTATAAGCTGTCTGACAGCCTGAAGTCGGTGGATAATGCCTACCAGGTAGGCAGTTACAAAGGCCCGTTACTATTAATTGTGGGTGAAAAAGATCGCAAAACACCACCTAAATACAGCGAGATCCTTTACCGGGTATCGCCCTCCGACAATAAAAACCTCGTTGTCGTGGAAGGGGCAGAGCATAATAACGTGCTGACCTCGCCTATTGCTGTAGAAGCCTATCAGGCATTCATCAAGAGTTTGTAAAAGCGTTATAAAGGGCAACAATAATTGCCCTTTACATTTCACCTTCTTTTCACTCCCGTACACTATCATAGCGTTTTTCAACACCGGGTTACTCAGACCCCAATATCGGGATATAACATGAATAAAAAAGGAATCTGTGCGTTTGCACTGAGTGTTGCTGCACTCGTGCCTAACGCGCATGCTGCTAACAATAATTGGTTCGTAGAAGGTGCTGCTTTTACCAGTGTGTATAACTACAACGAGAGCGATGCTCGCAAAGAATTGCCGGAGAGCGTGACCCAGTATCTCGGTGATCATGAGCTGACGGGCAGCGACAATGACCTGGTTAATTACCAACTGTCATTGGGTTATTACCTAACATCAGATACCAGTTTAAAACTCACATATGCGAGCGGCATTGAGTTGGGCTTTTTGGACGGATTAGATTGCTTATTTTGTTCACAGGATTCTGAACGCTATGATACCAACGCAGACCTGACTATCTTCACCGCAGAAGTGACACATCGGTTCTATCAAATCAGTAAGTCTTTTCACGTCTATGGCAAAGCAGGCGTCGCCTATTATTCAATCGACAGTACTACCAGACAACGGCAATCCTCAGAATGGACGCCAATAGGCAGTGAGACTACTAATAAATGGGGAGTCGTTGGTGGCCTGGGTATCGCATGGGATATCACTGAAAACCTTTCATTGAACACAAGTGCAAGCTTGCATCAGTTCATGGCAATGAAACAATACAGCATGACGGTTGAATATCGTTTTTAGCACTGGCTTGACGACTGTCTCAGAGAATTTTTGATTTGCAGAATGCTAACTTTTATTTGCAAGCTATAAATGCAGGGCTGAATTCGCCCTTTATTCACTGAATAAAGGGCTTTTATTTGCGTGATTTTGACGCATCTATTCTTTTGGAATAATCAATTCTAACCAATTCTTAACATTAGTTGAAATCAATAATAGTTCGCATTAACATTCTTTCCCGCGATCGCACTCAACAAAAATAAAAACCGCCTCGCAGCTAGGCTCCGGCCTTAAGAACGCACTCAAACAAATGGAGAATATGACTTGAAATTCCAACTATCTGCGATCACCGCAGCGTTGCTGTTTAGCAATGCCGCTGTGGCAAATACCCAGGACGATCCCGAACACATTGTAGTGGAAGGGCAGTACTTGTCGTTTAATCAATCGAACTCGGTAAAAACCCCTACGCCAATCATTGATGTTCCTCAGAGTTTGTCCATCATGACAGCAGACGAGATCATTGCTCGTGGTATCACCAGCATTGGTGAGATTATTGATTACACGCCGGGTGTGAATACCTCAATGGGTGAAGGTCACCGTGACTCAGTGGTATTCCGTGGTGTGCGTTCAACTGCTGACTTCTATATCGACGGTAACCGCGATGACGTGCAGTATTTCCGTTCGTTGTACAATGTTGAGCAGGTAGAGATTTTACGCGGCCCTAACGCGCTACTGTTTGGTCGTGGCGGTACTGGCGGTATCCTGAATCGCGTGTCAAAGAAGGCGCAACTGGATGACACCTTTACGGGTTACAAAGCGACGTTAAACACCTTTGGCGGTTACGGCGTGGAAGTGGATACAAACACTGATATCAGCAGCACGTCTGCGGTGCGCGTTAATGCAATGTATGAATCGCTTGAGAATCATCGAGATTTCTTCGACGGTGAGCGTATTGGCTTTAATCCTACAGCACGTTTTGAGTTAGCGACTGACACCGTACTGGATGTTTCTTACGAGTACATTAATCACGAGCGCTTTATCGATCGTGGTATTCCTACGGGTGACAACGGTAAGCCGGTTGAAGCCTTAAAAGACATCACCTTTGGTGATCCGGCTAATAACTATCACGAGCTGGAAGCGCACGTATTCCGCGCCAATGTGCAGCATCAGTTTGCTGACAATATTAAAGGTAACGTAAACGCGTTTTACGGCGACTACGACAAAGTTTATTCAAACTTCTACGCTAACGACTTTGATGCTGCCGCAAACACGGTTGAGCTTGACGGTTATATCGATAATACCCAACGTGACAATCTGATCCTGTCGGGCAACCTGATCGGTGAATTCCAGACCGGTGGTATTGGCCACACTGTAATAGCGGGTACCGAGTTTATTCAAACAAACTCAGATCAGAACCGCTTTAATCCCGTGTTCAGCACAACGGGAAATGACAAGGAAGTATTCACGCTGGCGCGTCCGTTAAATATTCGCAACATGGCTGGTATTAACGCAGACGGCACACCATTTACCGTGGCATTCAGCGCGTTGAATGATGATACCCGTGTGTCGTTGGATGTGTTCTCTTTCTTCTTGCAGGACGAAATTGAGTTATCTGAACACTTTGACCTGGTATTGGGTGCGCGTTTTGACAGCTTCGATATCGAAGTGTTCAATGCTAAAGCAGATGAAAACCTCAGTCGTAAAGACGACCAGGTTTCTCCGCGTGCAGGCTTGATCTATAAGCCTCAGGAAAACATCTCAGTTTATGCCAGTTACAGCGAGTCATTCCTGCCTCGCAGCGGTGAACAGTACACTGATATCAATGGCAGTAAGAGTCAGTTAGACCCGGACACCTACAGCAATCAGGAAATTGGCCTGAAGTGGGACTTTGCTCAAGGACTTAGCTTTACGGCTGCGGTGTTTGAAAACGAACAGAAGTCTCCCCAAGTCGCTGACGAAGATCCGGCAACACTGGACGTAATCAACTCTGAAATTTCCGGTTTTGAACTGCAGTTAAGTGGTGCGCTATCAGAAGACTGGCACGTATCAGTAAACTACAGCAACCTGGATGGCGAAATTGTTGAGCGTTCCGGACCAACCGGCAGAACGCCACGCGAATTACCAGAGAATACGTTCTCAGTATGGTCGACATACCAAATCAATGACCGATTCGGTATTGGCCTGGGCGCGACCTATCAGGACGAGAGCTTCATTAACAATAGCAACAGTGCTGTATTGCCAAGCTATACCCGTGTGGATGCATCGGCCTACTACGATATTTCCGATGATCTGCGCGTACAGCTAAACATTGAAAACCTGACCGATGAAGTGTATTTCCCGAATGCACACTCAACGCATCAGGCTACAGTGGCTGCGCCCATCAATGCCATGCTGACATTGGTTGGACGTCTGTAAACAACGTCTGAACCCAAGTTTTCGCAGGCCCGTCGGGCCTGCGTTTATTTCTCATCTCATCTTGTATCCCTCGTCTTAATTACTGCTATTCAGCGGTGACATCAGCTATACTCTCGTTTCCTTCATTGTTAAGTTCCTTGCATTGCACAACGCCATATTAGCCTTACGTCAGAAAGAACTGGCGGCATCAACAAAACCCTTCATTGCTCGTGGCGGTAAAGTTAAGCGCTGCGAGGGTTGTCTGTTGCCGGTTAAGGACTGCATGTGCGATGCAGTACCATCGCCAACGGCTAACAGCGCGTTTCTGTTTTTAATGTTTAA
>NZ_CFIDRX010000041.1:0-26842 GCF_984433645.1 Marisediminitalea sp. | reverse complement strand
GCACCTGAGGCTGTGAAAGCCATTTTAGGGTGTGAAAGTAACGGAGATAGCTGGCTCGACAGAGCAAAACAAGGGCTCACTGCCGGGTCGCCCATTACGATGCATCTGGTATGGGAACAGTGTAAGCGTGGGGCCGAACTCTCGCTTGAAGCCTGTTTTCAGATGGAACTTATTATGTCGTGTCGTTGTGGCGAATCAGGTGAGTTTGCTGAAGGTGTCAGAGCGTTACTTATCGACAAGGACAAGCAACCTCGTTGGTTGTTCAACAGTGTCGATGATGTACCCGCAGATGTTGTTGCGACACATTTTACCAGTCCCTGGACGGTAAATCCGTTGGCAGGTATAGGAGAATAATAATGAAAAACATCGCATTTATTGGTTTGGGCAACATGGGGGGGCCGATGGCGGCTAACCTCGTTAGAAATGGTGAATCCGTTGTTGTGTTTGACCTGGTAGCTGACGCTGTCAAACAGTTGGAAGACAAAGGCGCAATGGCTGCGGCCAGTCCGCAGGAAGCCGTTAAAAATGCTGATGTGGTGGTTACCATGTTACCCGCAGCTCAACACGTAAAATCCCTCTATCTGGGCGAACAAGGCATTATTGCCCATGCTAAAACCGGCGCGCTGTTTATCGATTGCAGCACCATCGATGCACAAAGTGCAAAAGAAGTTGGAGCCGGTGCAATCAATGCAGGATACGCCTTTATCGACGCGCCGGTATCGGGTGGTGTTGCAGGGGCTGCTGCAGGCACATTGACGTTTATTATGGGCGGTGACGATGCGGCGGTGTCTCGTGCGAAACCGGTCCTCAAGCATATGGGCGCGAACCTGTTTCATGCCGGTGAGTTAGGCGCAGGACAAATCGCCAAACTGTGTAACAACATGCTGTTGTCGGTTTTGATGACGGGGACGTCTGAGGCGCTTCAACTGGCCATTGCGAATGGGCTCGACCCCAAGGTCATGTCAGATATTATGCTACAAAGCTCGGGCTGCAACTGGACACTGCAAAAATACAATCCATGCCCTGATGTAATGGACAATGTGCCATCGAGCAATCAATACCAGGGGGGGTTTATGGTAAAACTGATGAACAAAGATCTGAGCCTGGCAATGGAGGCGGCTCAACAGGTTGGCGCATCGACCCCCATGGCTGCAGCGGCACAGGCGTTGTATCGTATGCATCAGTTAAAAGGCAATGCAGACCGCGACTTTTCAAGTATTTTTGAGTTACTTGGCAACGCCTAACGGCTGTTGATTTACCTGCTCGTAGCACTAGATGGCCAGGGCAAAAGCTGTGTATTAGTAACACTCTTGGTATGTTTGATTGTTAATAAAACGGGACGCAAATGATGCGTCCCGTTTTGCTATAAAACTCTGCAATACAGCGTTAGAGCTTGAATCGGGTCAGGTGTTTAATAGCCCGGCTGAGCAAGTCTACGTTCAGCGCTTCGTCGCTGCGCATATCACTGCTGATCTGGGTAATATCGTAACTACCGTTGCTCAATACTTCGATACGCTGGTCGCCGTAAATTACAATTATTTTTTCACCCGATGTACTGACCAGCCAGTCGCGCTTGGGTTCCAGTAAGTTCTGTCCGGTTGAGTAAAAGGTAACATCCGCACCACAGCCAAGCGCATTAAGCAGGGTAGGCGTGAGATCCTCATTACTGGCCAGTTTCGCCGTAACCGGCAGATTGGTATACAAGCTACCCCGTGACGTGCCATAACCCGAGGCAACTAAAACCAGACCTTTTGTCACGTCCTGACTATTCATCAATGATGAAATGGTCTCGCCAGTAGCAAACACGATGTTAAGTGACTTGTCGCTGCTAAGCGTGTCAGAGAAAGCAATGGCTGGAAAGTCATACTCATTAACTGGCATGTCTTCAACATACACCTGAGATGAAACGTTATAAGCCTTGGCTAAAGCCAACAGAATAGGTGACTCGTTTACCAGACTTTGCTGGTAAAGTTCCGGGACGCCGTATAAGGTGCTGCTGATTAAGCCATCCGGCGAGCTGGCCGGCGTAAAAAACTGGGTAATTTCACGTAAATCCGCTTTTTTCACTGCTGAATGTAAATCGGATTGATCGGTTTGAACCAGCAACCACGCGGTCTGTGTTTCATCGATGGCACAGTAAACCGGCGCTGCAGGGTAGTTAATGGTGTGAATATCCGGTTCAAACTGCAGTTGTTTTCGTTGCTGATAACGTTCTATATCCAGCAAGCCGTAACGCGACATGGTGGTTTTCGCGGTGGCCGGATAAGACAGTGGGAACATATTATCCTGCTTAATAATAGGCTGATAAAGCTGCGCATCTGCCCAAACATGGATTGCATGGCCAGACACAAAACACACTACAAAAAAGCTTACTGCAGGACGGCCAATGCGATAGGTCATTAACCTGTCTATACGCTTCCATACTGCATTTGCCAGCACCAGTTGAAACCCAAGCCAAATCACAAATAGCAACAGCAAATACAGCCATTGTTGCCAGTTCACACTGTGCATCTGATTGGCGGCTTCCGATTTAAGCAGGTGCGCGGCACTGTGGCTTAAATGAAAACCGGTTCGGTTAAAAAGCAATGCATCAAAGGCCAGTACTGCCAGACCCAGCGCCGACAGCACAGAGGCTATCGTTTTAATGGTGCGTTGTGATACATCCAGATAACACAATGGCAGGATGAATATCACAAAGCCAAAAAAGGTAAGGAAACCAATATGACCAAACCAGTTGGCAAATAAATAAAAGGTACCGAGTCCGGTGCCAGGTGCCGGTGAGGACACAACATAAACAGAGGCAATGATAATGGCGATAACGATATTCGCTAACGCAAACCAGTGCCCCCAGTTAACCAGCTTGGTTACACGTTGACGACGTGGAGATTCCGCTAAAATCATGGTAGCTTATGCAGTTCCCTGTACACTTTTAGACAGTACTTTGGTGAATTGTTCAACCATGGCTTGCCGTTGTTGTGGCGGCACTTGTTGTTCAAAAATATGAGTAATAACGTTACCCAGTACCATTAAAGAAAGATCGCGACCCGCGCCTTCTTTTTCGAGTACCATAATAATTTCGTTCATCAGACGCTCGAAGTCGGCATCGCTGTATCGGCTTTGTTGGGGCACTTTACGCCTCTTGTCATTAATTCGCTTGAAAAAGCATAGTTTTGGCAATAAAGCGATTATAATCGTTGTGCATCTGATAACAATCATTCATTCAAAAAACTGCATCTTTAATCAACGAATTGGACATCAGTAATACATGAGCATATTGATACATCATTTTGTCGTACACCAATTGGTCGTTAACAACGACGGCAAAATGCAGCTGATCCCACGTGAAGGTTGCCTGCCAGTTACACCGGCGCTGGAACAACTTGGTCACCAGTTACATCACACGTTTGTTAGCAAGCCGGGTAAAGGCGTCGGACATTTTGCCGAAAGTGCTGAGGAGAATACCTTTGTTACCTCGCTCGAAGGCTATCAGGATGCCCATGCTGATAGTCCGGCAGACAGCGACAGTGCTTATCTGACCTTTACTAAGGAAACCAGTAATTTACTGGTGCAGTCGTTGGTTGATACCGGGCAGGTCGAAACCGGTTTTGTGCTGTTTGTACACTACGAATACCTGGCTACCCAGTATTTGCTGGTCACGCTGTTAAATACCAAGGCCCATGTTGAAGTCAGTCAGAATCTGGATTTGTCGAGTCGGGAACATTTGGATTTAGCAAAAATGCAGTTGGCAGTGCGTATTGATTTAACGCAGTACCGCATTGAGCCACAACAGCAACGTTACATTAGCTTCATCAAAGGCCGGATGGGACGCAAAGTCGCCGATTTCTTTATGCAGTTTGTTGGCTGTGAAGAAAAAGTTGATGTTAAACAACAAAACAAACAGCTGATTCAGTCTGTGGAAACCTACCTGGCATCTGAAAATCTCGACCCGGAAGAAAAAACCACACACCGGGAACAGGTTACCAGCTATTTTAAAGAGCAGTTAGACAGTGGCGACTCTATCAGAGTGAGTGACTTAGCAGACAGATTACCTGCCGATGAGGGCAGTGAACGAAATTTCGCGGCTTTCACTGCGACGCTTGAAACGCCGTTGGAACCGGAAATTCAACCTGACCCTGCCGCACTGCGGCAGCTCAACAAATTTACCGGTCAGGGCGGTGGTGTGTCAGTCAGCTTCGAACGAAAGTTACTGGGAGAGCGGGTTATCTATAACCCGGACACAGATACACTCACTATCAAAGGGATTCCGCCCAACCTGAAAGATCAGTTAAAGCGAAATCTGTAGGAATAGCAGGCCATACCAGCGAAAACTGGTTATAATGGCTGCATTAATTACCCGGCGACGAATAGCTGGGAACCTGATAAGTAAGAATTAACCTAACGAGACGTAATGCAATTATTTGTTAATGACTTAACCGTAATGGATTTTTCTTACCTTTGCCCGGAACGCGGCATGGTAGGAGAAAGCTGGATCGTGGATGTGCTGCTCGACGGCACGCTGAATGAAGAGAGCATGGTTCAGGATTTCGGTATCGTAAAGAAAAACCTGAAACGACTGATAGACAGTTATGTCGATCACAAGCTCCTAGTGCCTGCAGAATGCCAGGCGACCTCGATTCGTCACGACGACGATACCGACTATGTGGAAGTCAATTTTGCGCTGGCTGAGCAAAAAGCCATTCAGATGTATTGTCCGGCTGACGCCTATGCGTTTATTTATGCGCCAACGATTACCATGGAGTCAGTCAGTGAGTATTTGCGGGAAGTGATTGCGACGCATTTACCGGACAACGTGGACAATCTGACGATTCTGTTGCGAACAGAAGTGATTAACACGCCGTTTTATCACTATACCCACGGTTTGAAAAAGCACGATGGTAACTGCCAGCGCATAGCGCACGGCCATCGCTCAAAAGTAGATATCATTACCGACGGTGAAATTGACCTCGATAGTCAGGCCTACTGGGCAGACCGCTGGTGCGATATTTACATCGCATCAGAAGAAGACCGCATTTCGGCCGACCAGTTAAAGCTACAACAGAAACTCCCCAGCTATCAGGCCCATGTTTGCTTTGCATATGAAGCTACACAAGGCTATTTTGAAATCGTCCTTCCTGAGTCTCAGTGTGAGGTGATCACAACGGACTCTACCGTCGAATGCCTGGCGCAGTTTATTTACCAGCAACAAAAACAACGTAAGCCTGACACACATTGCTGTGTTCTGGCCTACGAAGGCGTAGGGAAAGGTGCCAGAGTCAGTGACTAGGCGTCTGATTTGGTTACTCGCCGGTTGGCTGTTAACACTTACGGTGCAGGCACAGACTCTGGTGTTAACCGGTGCTGAAACGCAAGGCAGCCTTATGCGAGGCAAATTGCCTCCGGGCAGTCAGGTGTGGCTGAATGATCAACCGATTGGCACATTGTCAGACGGTTCGTTTGTTTTCGGCTTCGGGCGTGATGCTGCATTGACGCATACACTGCGCTGGACATTGCCCTCTGGTGAACAACAGAGTCATGAGATTAGTTTAAGTGCACGTGAATACCCAACACAGCGAATCGAGGGCGTGCCACAGGCGATGGTGACCCCGCCGAAAAGTGTGTTAGAGCGCATAAAAAACGATAACTGGATGGTTGCCAAAGCGCGAAAGACCAATTCAGACCTGCGAGATTTTACCGTTGATTTTATCTGGCCGGCCGAAGGGCCAATCACCGGCGTCTATGGTAGTCAGCGGGTCTTCAATGGTGTGCCTAAACGGCCTCATTTCGGCGTAGATGTGGGGGCACCAACCGGTACTGACGTAGTTGCTCCGGCTGGCGGTACCATCACGCTGGCGCATGCCGATTTATATTACTCGGGTGGCACGATTATTATTGACCACGGATTGGGCGTAAATTCAACGTTCCTGCATTTAAGCCAGCTCAATGTCTCCGTAGGAGACAGAGTGGAGCAGGGGCAGAAGATTGGTGAAATTGGCGCAACAGGGCGCGCTACCGGGCCGCATCTGGATTGGCGAATCAATTGGTTTAGCGAGCGGTTAGATCCAGCGTTGTTAGTACCAGCCCGTTAAACACGCGTTTACCCATACCAACACATATCATACTGTCACAAATCATATAATCAGGCTGCATTACGCAGCCTGTTTTATTCTGTAGCTATACAAAGCGCTACTTTGCGCCCAGCCCCAGCCAGTTTGCAAATGCGTCGTCGTTGTTGATCGTCAGTGCCATGTGTTGTTTTGGCGCTTCCAGCAATGGCATCGTCAAATTAAGTACTCTGCCATCGCGCACAATGTTCAGGCTAAAAGCATCTTCACGTTCACTGGCCAGCATGCGGTCGAGCAGTTTTGTATTAACAACATAGCCATCTACTGCAATGAGCCTGTCATTGACGTGTAAACCAGCCTGACAGGCCGCAGAACCCTCTTGCACGGTCAGAATACTCAGTCCTAACTCTGCGCCTTTCACGGTGGCGCCAAACGCATAGCGGGCTGTTGATTTGGCAGGGACTTCACCGCCTTTGTCATCTACCGATTGCTGTGGGCTGTCGCTGACTGACACGCCAATATCTGTGAGCAATGCCGCGAGGTCTACATCTTCGGTACCGTAGACAACACGCTGCAGATAGTCGCTGACATCGATGTTAAATTCCGACAAACACAATGAGGCAATCACATCGGCGGGCGTGCCTTTGTTGTGGCCATATTGTTGCCACAGGGCCTGCATGAGTTTATCGAGATTTGCAGTGCCTTCACTGCGTTTGCGCAGCAGCAAATCCAGACCCAGTGCAACCAAACCACCTTTGTTGTAGTAGCTAACGATGTTGTTGATAGCACTGGCGTCCTGTTTGTAAAACTTGGTCCAGGCGTAAAAGCTGGACTCCGCAATGCTCTGTTTGAACCTACCGGTGTTGCGCATCAGCCGGGTAAGGTTTTGCCCAACAATTTTTAAATAATGCTGAGGAGGGATCACACCGACTCTGGCCAATGTGACATCGTCGTAAAAACTGGTGATACCTTCGTATATCCAAAGCTGGTCGGTATACACTTCCTGACTCAGATCAGCGTTAATCAGCACATCTGGCTGTATACTCTTAACGTGCCAGGTGTGAAACAGTTCATGACTGCACAAACTGATGAAATTAACGTAACCGTCGTTCAACTGAGCCGGCTCACCGGCTAAAGGCAATTCAAAGCGCGGGTAAAGCAGAGCCGTAGAACTGCGATGCTCTAAACCACCGTAACCCTGATCCGCAATCAACGTCATAAATATATAACGCTTAACCGGAGCGGGTTTGCCGAACAAGGTTAAATGATGATCACATACCTTTGTGAGGTCAGCGCACATTCTATTTGTGTCGTAGCGCGTTTTACCGCTGAACAGTAAAACGAACTCCACGCCTTGCACCGAAAATGTCTCGCTGGTGCATTCACCCATGAAAATCGGGTGGTCAATCAGTTCATCATAATCTGTGCACAGATAGGTACCATCAGTTTTTGATTGCATGGCCGTTTCAACAACCCAGTCGGGCTGTGATTCGGGCACGGTAATCGACACTGAGCAAGGCAGAGACTCTGCGCCCGTTACTTTTAAAAAGACGCTGGTACCGTTACAAAATGCGTATTCGTCGTTTATAAAAGCACTTCGTACGGACAGGTCAAAAGCGTATACGCGGTAGGTCAGTTTAAAGGCATCACCCGCGGCTTCAACCTGCCAGGTTTGTTTGTCTGTAGGCGTTACGTCGATAGCGTCGTTATTACTGTTAACCGCCTCAATGGACACAATGTTACGGGCAAAGTCACGCACCATATAACTGCCCGGGATCCAGGCCGGCAAGGTCACTTCCACATGTGTTTGCTGTAACGCAGGGACCGACATGGTAACCAGGAATACGTGTTGACTAATGGAGTCGATACTTAACGTGTATTCGATGCCGGTAGAATGCAGAGCCATGTATATATTTCTCCTGGCTGGTTGAATCGTTACACAATTCTGAAACCAGCGTATTGGTAAGGGTTTGTTAAAAGCACAAAATATGATTATATAGCGTTATTAGAAGTGATTTTAGTGTTAATCATGGCAAAACAACCAAATAGACAATTAAGCAGTGCGGATCTGGACAGTTTACTGTCGTTGCGACCGGGCAGTGTGGTTGATTTGCAGATTACGACGCCTACGGCACCAAAGCGGGTTAAGACCCAGTTTGTCGGAATCGATTTACCTACGTGTTTAATTTTCCAGGTGCCCAGTGAAACCAAATGGGGCTATCTACGCGACATTCTGATACCAGAAAATGAAGTCGTGGTGCGTTATGTACTGGAAGGAGAGCAGGGAAAAGTCATTGCGTTCAGAGCCGAGGTAATGAAAGTCATTACGCATCCTTCGCCGTTACTGTTTGTGGATTTTCCCGCCAGCTTACAAAGTCTTGCATTGCGCAAGCACAAACGATGGACGCCGGGCATTCAAGCGCAACTCAGCGTGTCTGATGCAGAACAGCAGATTTCAATTCAAAGTATGATCCTTGATGTATCTCAGCAAGGCTGTCGGTGCGTCTGCGACGCCACACCAGATTTTCCCCGACTGGACAACGGTAAAGCCGTTAACCTGATGATTGCGAATGAAAAAGAACTTGTTTGTAAGGGCGTGGTTAAAAATAGCAGCTTAACCCAGTCAAAGTGTTTTTACGGGATCCAGTTTTCATCTGAAGCAGAAATTGTTAAAAAATTGTTGGATCGTTTCATCGTCGAGATTTAGGATAGAGTGGCAGGGTAGCGTCGTTGAAGGTAAACGCAGTGCCCCGTATGAATAACAACAGCCATTCCGGGGACGATATGCGTGATATAGAACGATTATTCAATGAATATGCTGAAAGCCATCAAAACCACACCAATAAACTCATACATCAATTGGCGGTACCGTTAATCTACTTTTCCGTTATCGGGTTAGTCTGGGCCATTCCGGTCCCCGACTGGATAGCACAGTACGACATAAACTTCGCGCACCTGCTCGTACTGCCAGTGTTGTACTATTATTTTCTGCTGTCCGGACCGATTGGTGCAGCTATGACGCTGCTCACCATAGCCTGCTTTTTGGTGATTGAACAAATTGCACTCAGCGCGCTACCTGTCTGGCAGGTGAGTGTGGCTGTGTTTGTTGTAATGTGGGTTTTGCAATTCATTGGTCATGCCATTGAAGGAAAGCGCCCGTCTTTCTTAACGGATCTGAAGTTTTTGCTGATTGGCCCGGCCTGGGTGTGGGGCGGTTGGTTAAAACGTCTGAATATTGGTTATTAACAATGCCGCACGTGGCGGGTTATGCCCGCCACTGTATAGTGCGACTTCAGAACAATAGCCTTCACGGCAATATTGTGCGATAAAGCCTTCTCCATACACGATTAAACCCGTCTTTGATTTACTTATTCCACGTATAATGCATGTTGATGAATTTTAAAAATGGTACCTTAGTGCTGAAGTGGCAGCGTTTATTCGAAAACAACGAACGTCTTTTCTGGGTGTTACACACCGTGGGATGGGCCGGTTTCGCTGTAGTCTATTACATTGGTTCGTTCTTGCATGAAGTGCGGCCCATTTTCCTGTTTATCATCATCCTTAATTCCTACGCCGGATGGATACTGACTATACCGCTGCGTTACATCTTCAGATGGGCCCGCAAACAAACGGTTGGTCGGTTATTATTCACGGTACTGGTGTCAACGTATCTGGTGGCGCTGGTGTGGGCTGTCGTCAAGAACGTGAATTACTGGGAAATCTACAAGCACGGTTTCCGCCCGGAAGCCTGGTACATGTACTTCAGCAACACCATTGACAGCATGATTATGATTGGTTGCTGGGCAGGCTTGTATTTCGGGATTAAAAACTTTGAAATGCTACAACGCGAGAAGCAAAACGCGTTGAAAGCCAGTACCATGGCACACCAGGCGCATCTTAAGATGCTGCGATATCAGTTAAACCCGCATTTTTTGTTCAACACGCTCAATGCCATTTCCACGCTTATTTTGATGAAAGAAAACGATACCGCTGAAGCAATGGTATCAAGATTGAGTGATTTTTTGCGTTACTCGCTGGACAACGACCCCATTAAAAAAGTACCTTTAGGTCAGGAAATCAAAGCGTTACGTTTATATTTAGAAATTGAAAAGGTACGGTTTGGCGAGCGCCTAGAGGTAACCTGGGATATCGAGGATGACTGTGAAGACGCCATGGTCCCCAGTATGATCTTGCAACCCATCGTTGAAAACGCCATTAAACACGCGATTTCCAAACTGCAGGAAGGCGGGCGTTTATCGATTGTTGCCAGCCGATTTGGTAACGATTTGTTGCTGGATGTTGCGGATAACGGTCCTGGCGCCGATATTAGTGATGGTCAGCTAAGTCGAGTGGGCGGCGTAGGGTTACCTAACATAAAAGAGCGCTTGCATGCGCTGTATAATCGGAACTTTGCGTTTACCGTAGAACATAATCAGCCCCAAGGTGTGCGCGTGAGTCTGCGCATGCCCTATGATGTGAAGGACGTTTAATAATGAGTCAGCAAAAAATTACCACGCTTATCGTAGATGACGAGCCGCTCGCACGCAGTGGCCTGCGATTAAGGCTGGAAAAATATGATGATGTGCAGGTTGTGGCTGAGTGTCAGAATGGTTTGGATGCGGTGAGTATGATTTCTCAGCACCGCCCGGATCTGGTTTTCCTCGATATACAAATGCCAGGTCTGAATGGTTTTCAGGTCATCAACAAGTTAAAAGAACTAAAGCAACCCATTCCAATGATCGTGTTTGTTACGGCTTACGACAGCTACGCAATTAAAGCGTTTGATGTGCATGCGCTGGACTATCTGCTCAAGCCTGCCGACGACAAACGATTAAAAGACGCTTTAGACAAAGTGCGAGAGTATTATTCTACCCAACACCACGATGAACAATCGCGCAAGCTGGTCAATTTAGTGGCCGAATTAACCGGTGACGACTGTGAAGAAATATTGCGTAAGTTAGCCAGCGGTGAACCAGTCGAAACGAATCCGTATCCTGATGTACTGGCGATTAAAGACGGCTCTGAAGTTACTCGCGTTAACGTATCAGATATTCAGTGGATCGACGCGGCGGGTGACTACATGTGTGTACATGCGCTGGATGGCATGCACATTATGCGTAAAACCATGAAGGAGCTGGAGCAAGAGCTTAATCCACAGTTGTTTGTTCGCGTGCACCGCTCCGCGATTGCCAACATCCGGTTTGTGAAGAAACTCGTTAGTCACATAAGCGGCGAGTATCATCTGATTCTGCACAATGACACAGAGCTGAAGGTCAGCCGTAGCCATCGCGACAAAGTCAAAGCGGCAATGAAAATGTAGTGTTAATCTACTGCAGAACCAAAAACAGCGCTTGAATAGCGCTGTTTTTGTTGGGGAATCCAGGGCCTGCTGAAAGCGATATTCATAACTGTATTGTTAAAAATAAGTAAAAAACAATAATAAAAAGTAAATTTTGGCACGATAAACATAATCGAGAGGTGGTCCTTCAATAAGTAGAGTACCCATACTTAAAACAAGAAGGATACATGATGTCTCGCATCTCACTTGCACTACTCAGCGGCGCCATTGCCGCAATGACACCGTCTGCTTTTGCTCAGGAACCATTACCTATAGCAGAAGGCGAAAGCAAATTTTTAGGTAATATCCACGCACCCACCCAACTTGACGGCTTTTTACAACACTGGAATCAGGTTACGCCAGAGAATGCGGGAAAGTGGGGCAGTGTAGAACGCGAGCGCGACGTAATGTCCTGGGATGCCCTGGACGCTGCCTATCAGTTTGCTAAAGACAATAATTTGCCCTTTAAAATGCACGTACTGGTGTGGGGCAATCAACAACCGACCTGGATAGAAACACTGTCAAGTGCTGAACAGGAAGTGGAAGTTATCGAGTGGTTTGAGGCGGTAGCGAACCGGTATCCCGACATTGATACCATTGAAGTGGTTAACGAACCCATTAATGATCCACCGTTTGGTGACGGCAACGGTAATTATGCCCAGGCGCTGGGTGGCGACGGCGACACGGGCTGGGATTGGATTGTGCGTTCTTTTGAGCTTGCGCGAAGTTATTTTCCCAATAGTGAGCTGATCCTCAACGAATACGGCTTACTGAACAGTACCGACAGAGCAACTGAGTACGCGGGTATCGTTACATTGCTTCAGGCACAGAACCTGATAGATGGTGTGGGTATTCAGGCACATGCCTTTTCGACCCGGGGAAGCGCACAGGAAATTGCGGGTAATTTGCAAATCATCGCCGACACCGGCGTGCCAGTGTACATCACCGAGCTCGATATTGATGGCCCAACCGATGAAGAGCAGTTGGCCGATTATCAGAAAATCTTTCCTGTGCTGTGGGAACACGACGCGGTGAGAGGGATCACGTTGTGGGGCTGGCGGCCTGGTATGTGGCGGGATGAGCAGGATGCGGAGCTTGTCGATGAAAATGGTGAGGCTCGGCCTGCATTGGACTGGCTTCGTGGGTATGTAGGGAATTCTGCGCCATTTATTGCCTCATCTCAGGCGTTTACCGTGTCAGAAAGCGCGTCATCTGGCACCTTGGTTGGTACGTTACAAGTAACGGATGCTGACGGTAATGAACTGACTTTCTCTGTATCGCCATCAACTTCTCCCTTTGAAATTTCGTCAACAGGAGACATTAGTGTCTCTGCCAATAATGTGCTGGACTATGAATCAGTCACCCAATACGAATTGACGATAACCGGCTACGATGGTTATCAGTATGGTGAAGCCGCAAGTGTAACCATTACTGTGGAAGATGCAGATGAGGCGCCGGTGTTTACTGCCACTAGCTTTAGTGTGGCAGAGGACGTAGCGGCGGGTTCAGTAGTCGCTGAGCTTCAGGCTGTAGATCCCGAAGGGCAGGATGTAACCTTTAGTCTCGCTGAAGCCTCAACGGTATTTGAGTTAAACAGTGACACCGGTGAGATATCACTGCTAGACGGCGTAACACTGGATTATGAAACTGCCACTTCACACAGTCTCGAAATAACAGCATCAGATGGCGAGAAGACTCAAACAGAGACAGTAGTGATTTCTGTTACTGATGTGAATGACACCACGCCTGCGCCAACACCAACGCCTACGACACCTGGCAAAAGTGGCGGTGGTGGTAGCATAGGTTGGAGCTTGTTGGGCCTGTTGGCGTTGCTTATCTCAAGAAAAACAGCTCGGCAAGCCGAAGGCAAGGTGACTTAAACAAATAAACAACCCTGAAATATTAGATTTTATGGCCAGTGGTGGCGCTCGTTGAGCATGGTGAGCATACAATGGGTAAGCGTATTGCCCAGTGACTTTTTATGTTGCCAGGTTTCTTCGAGCGCAACTTCAACCACGTCGCCTTGTGCAGTCGCAACCATTATCCCATTTTTACCCCGCTCGATACTGCGCACGGCTTGAACGCCAAGTGTGGTTGCCAGAATACGATCCTGACTCACCGGCGAGCCTCCGCGTTGTACGTGCCCCAGAATAACCGGCCTGACTTCACCGTCGGTGCGGGTTTCCAATGCTTCCGCCAGGGCATTTATGCCAGATGGCCACAGGTTCTCAGTCAGCACGATAATGTAACTTTCGTGCCCATATCGCTGGCGATGAATGGCTACCTGTTGCTGAATATCGTTCAGTACCGATTCCGGGTCGGTGAATAACTCAGGCAGTATCACGTAATTGGCTGCCCCGGCGAGTGCTGCACTAGCGCCCAGAAAACCAGCATGACGCCCCATTACTTCAACCAGGAATATACGCTCAAAAGCATCCGCGGTGTCCCGTACTTTGTCTATTGAAGATACCGCAGTATCGATAGCGGTGTAATAGCCAATAGTGGCATCGCAACCATAAATATCATTATCAATGGTGCCCGGCAGACCAATAACTTGTCCGCTCCAGAATTTTCCAAGATGTACTGCACCACGAAACGACCCATCGCCCCCGATGACGATAAGTGCATCAATCGCCAGCTCATCCAGGTTATTGGCAGCAAGTTGGCCTGAGGTTTCCTGCTTGAACGTTTTGCAGCGTGCACTGCGTAAAATGGTGCCGCCACGCTGAATAATATTGTGAACTTTTTTACTATCCAGCTTACGCCAGTTTTGTTCGAGGAGGCCGTTGTAACCATGCTCGAAGCCAATAATGGTATGCCCGGCACCTTCACAGGCAACAACAATGGCGCGGATACATGCGTTCATGCCCGGAGCATCGCCCCCAGAGGTCAATACCGCGATACGTTTACTGGTCATAGTGCGTCCTTAACAATTTGATACAAAGCCACATTGTGCAGATACGGAATCATTGTTCCGTTTGCTGGTCGTATGCGTATAGTATATGACACATTATCGTGTCAGGAATATTGAGCTAAGCCAAGTGTTTAACTTATTAACAGGACGTCAACGTGAAAAAACTGATACTGCTTTTTGGGTTCCTGCTGCTGGCGGGTTGTTCCACCAAGTTTACCTACAACAATCTGGACTGGTTGATTCACTGGTATGTAGATGATTATGTTGAATTAAGTGACAGACAGGAAAATCTCTTCGATGAGCACTTTGCCAACTGGTTAAACTGGCATCGCAGCGAAGAGTTGGCTAAATACGTGAAGCACCTGAAATCGCTGAAAGCCGACGTTGAAAACGAGCGCCTGACGGCGGAGAGTATTTCAGATCACCTGTGGAAAAGTCGCGAACACTGGGAGCGACTCAGGGATCATGTTAGCCCGGAATTGGCGCAACTGGCTGCCCAATTAACCGATGAACAGGTTGAATCCTTGTTTAAAGAACTGTCAGAAGAAAATGACGAAATCGCTGAAAAGCTGGCTGAGGCAGAAGGTAAATCGGAAGACGAAGTCACTGAGTCCCGTGTCGAAGACATTGAAGATGGGATCAGCGATTACGTTGGGCGTTTAAGCAAACAGCAAAAGGCCATTATCAGGCAATATGCGCCGGATTTTCATGGTACGCGAGCATTGTGGCTGGCATACCGGAAAGATTTTCAGTTAGCCGCCCGTAAACTTATAGATAAACGTGAAAATAATCCTGAATTTGAAACAGAATTTGTGGCCTTGCTGACGCACCCTGATGACTTTCGCAGCACAGATTATCAGCAGTTGCGCCTACAAAATACCCAGTTGTACGGCCGAATGCTGGAACAATTGTTTTATACCCTGTCTGATAAGCAAAAAAACAAGCTAATCAATAAGATTGACGATATGATTGAGGACTTTGAGTACTTGATGAGTAACGACTAGGTGGAAACATCCCATCGGCCAGTGCTGGGTTTTACGCTGGCTCTTATCACTGCCGTGTTGTGGGGCATATTACCGTTATTTTTGATGATCTGTTTACAGGTTATGGACAGCCCCACAATCACACTTTACCGCTTTTTTGCAGCCGCGCTTGTCGTTGGCTTATGGCTGGCGTCGCGTGGCGGTTTACCCAAGGTGTCGCGTTATCCCAAAGCCGTATTACAACTGGCGGTGGGCTCGACAGTCATGCTGGTTGTGAACTACGTCTTTAATGTCATGGGGTTGAAGTACCTGAGCCCGGGCAGTGTTCAGGTGCTTATGCAAATTGCTCCTTTTGCTTTGATGATGGGCGGCATATGGATTTATCGTGAGCAATTCAGTCGATTACAGGGCGGGGGAGCCGTCTGTTTACTGATTGGTTTAACCCTGTTTTTTAACCAGCGTCTCCCACAAATACTCGCATCCGAGAGCGAAGACGTACTCGGCATAGTGTTCATTGTTATTGCTGCCGTTACCTGGGCGGGTTATGCCTTGTGCCAAAAAGCCATTATGAAAACCATGACGGCCATGCAGCTAACCCTGTTTATTTATTTGTTAGGTGGCCTGATGCTACTGCCGTTCAGTGAACTAGGCAGCATTGTTGAAATGAATACCGTGCAGGGTTGGGCGCTGGCGTTTTGTTGCGCAAATACCCTGGTGGCTTATGGCGCCTTTACCGAAGCAATGCGAGTATGGTCTGCCTCCCGAGTGAGTGCGGTTATTGCAACAGCGCCGGTTTTCACGTTTATTTCCATGGCGGTGGCCGATGCACTTTACCCTCACACCTTTGAACAACCGCCACTTAGTGTCATTGCCATTCTTGGAGCGGCAATGGTTATTTGTGGGTCGATTATGGCGGCGTTAGGCCGCTCACGTAAAACGGCTTAAGGTTTGGTTTCTTGCGGTTTGGCTTTAGGTTCGCCAATGGGTTGTTCGCCCTTTTTGCAAATGGTGTCGTACTCGTCACGATAGTAGCGGAAGTTCTCACACTCGTTTTCGAAACGCTGTCTTGCGGTTAACGCCATTTGCGGGTTCTTTGGATTGCGCATGGCTTTTTCCAGAACCAGGCACTGCTGTTCCTGGGCTTTGACTTCCATAATGTTTTCACACAGATTACTTTGCGACGCACAGGCGCTTAACACGCAGGGTACAGTAACGGTCAGCGCTATCTTTAGTAGGTTTCGTGGCATTGGATATCCTTCCTTACGGCAAAAAGTGTGAAGGAACTGAACTATCGGGTGGTCACACCTAATCGAATCAATTCATCCTGTAAATTTTCAAATTTAGACTGGTGTTGCTCTCGCATTGGTGCATTGTTCACTATTTTATAAACCTGTCTGGCTTCTTTTACCAGTAGAGGGTCGAGCTTATTTGCCTGACCGAACAGTTTTACCTGACACTGCAGCAGGTTCAGTGCAATACCGGTATTCACCGGGGCAAGGCCCAATGCGGTGGTAAAGGCTTCTTTGGCATCGGCATACTTTTCTTCCTGATACAGTTGTATGCCACGGCGGTTGATGTGTGTGTATTTGTCTTCGCCGTCTTTTGCTTGTTCGCTGTATTGCGCTATGAGTTGCCGGGTACCAGAATCAAGCTCTGTTTTTTCCTCTTTTAACGTGTTCAGTACGCGGTTAACTTCCTCGAATTCACCTAAATTTAGCAGGGTTTGAATGCTCCCGGGAGCGAGCGAGGCCGGGTATTCGGTGAATCGCGATTCGATGTTGATTTGGCTGGCCATAATGGTTTTTTTAGCGTCTATGAGCTTACCATCAATAACATCGACCCGCGCGGTGACAATATCCGTAAAAATATCGATGTCAAAGGGCTCATCTAATCTGAGTATGGCGTCGTCATGGCGGGCGCGCTGCACCTGCAACAGCGCCTCTTGTTGATAGCGGTGTCGTTGCGCTTTGTTTTCTGCCGCTTCTGCGGCATCGAGCAAAAAGCCAATATGATTGCACCAGTAGCTTATGCGCTTAAATATGGTGTTCTTAGAGAGTTGCCAGGTAGCAAGTGACGACTCTACCAGCAAAGGGAAATCGCCATTTTTCAGTGCGATCTGGCTGGCGAGTTGTTGGCGGGCAAGTGAATAGGGCGAATACTTCAAAGCCAGACGCATGTTCTCCATGGCCTCTTCGGGAAAGTGAAGCGCACTTTTGGCCTGAGCAATGATATCGTGGGCGTCTGGATCATAGCGATTAAGTTCCAGGACTTTGGCGGCACACTTAATGGCTAACTGAAACTCACGCTTAGCCAGATAAGATTTCCCAAGTGCTAATTGCGCCCACTGAGAGGGCAATAACACCGTTTCGGACTGAAGCAGTGAAATAGCTTCAGCGTATTTTCGCTGTGCCCAGAACACTTCTACCTTAAGGTGAATGGATTCGCGATAGTAAACGGCGGGTACATCCATACTTTCAAGCAAGGTATGGGCGACCGAATACTGTTCATCTGACAGCGCGTTATAAACGTCGTGGAAAAACTGGTTCTTCTTCCATGCTTTGTTCAAGCGGTTTTTTATTTGTGCCTGGGAAAACGGCTTGAGTAAATAGTCGTCCGGGTTGTGCTCCAGCGAACCTAATACAACGGGTCTTGCTGCATCTGCACTGATCAACAGGAAAACCGAAGTTGGCGCGAGTAATTTACGGTGCATCAGTTCCTGATACAGTTCATAGCCGTTCTTTTTGTTCGAGCCTAAATGCAGATCACATACTACGATATCAATCTTGTGGTTACGACAGTATTTGAGCGCATGGTCGGCCTGCGTAGCCATCATGACATCTTTGGCGCCAAGGTTGGTTAATAAGCCTTTAAGCAACACCAGAAAAGGGCGCTGATCTTCCACAACGAGGATAGATACGTCCTTATAGGGTACCCCCACCAGCAGCTCCTGCAAAAGTAAAGCGAACAATAGACTAAAGAATAATGTTTATTTGCCGATTACGCTAGTAAGTCTTTAATACATAAGAATCATTTTGCAAACACAAGCTGCCAGCAAACCTTCAGAGCTAGCGCAAAGAGCGCAACGGGAGTCCAGCATTAACATTGCGCTGCATGGCAATGCAGATGCGTTTAAGCTCACACTCTCACTGTTTGATGGCGGCAGACCAGCGCTAATTAACTGGCAGCACGAGTCGCCGGTTACCGACGAGCATTTTCCACAGCGATTGAATCATTACCGGCGACCTGCAACACAATGCTCAGAAGCCGCACTTAATACCTACTTACGCTGGCAACAATCTGTGAGCAAAGCACCAAGCACGCAGGCTATCCAGTTTTGGCAGGCAATGCATCCTGATCCACTGAACTTTACCGATAACCCCAAACAATTACCGGTGGAAGTTAAAATTAACTGTGCGTACGGCACACAGTTGCAACTGCACAATGAAATACAGTCCGCTATGGTAATGGAAGCAGAGGAAGCCCCTACAATGCTTGCAGATACCATTCCAGCGTCACAGCAATTAATTCAGTAACCCAATTCATAACTGTACAATGCATGCCCGACTTGGCATGATTCCACATCCTCGAACTTGGTAAATTGTTAACGTACGCTGTGTCTTCAGTTCTATCAAAAAATGCTCAAGCCTACCCGGAATTGCTGTTGTCATCCTGGTTTTGTTCACTGACTGAATCGCAGCAGCAGTGTTTGTTGTCGGCAAGCCGACCGGTTGATCTGGTCGCTCGGGAGTATTTGTTTCATCGCGGCGATACCTTTAACGGGCTATTTGTGTTGCTAACCGGATCGCTCTGGATCAGTGGCCTGGATTCTGCCGGAAAAGAAATTGGGCTGACTGTGATTAATCCGGGCGAGTGGTTTGGTGAGATTGCTTTATTTGATGGTCAGCAACGAACCCATGACGTACTGGCCAGCGAGCCTTGCAGGCTGTTACAAATACCGGCCAACAAACTAAACAGCCTTATCGCAGCGGATTCTGAGTGGTGGCCTCGTTTTGGGCGGTTGCTTACTGCCAAAGTCAGATTACTGTTTCAAAACATAGAAGATCGCAGTCAACCCAGTGCCGCCGTTCGAGTTGCAAGAAAACTGTACGAATTTGTTCTTAGAGCGCCTGAGAGCAACACGCGTATTGACATAGAGATGGGGCAGGAGCTGTTTGGTCAACTGGTGTCTTTGTCGCGTCAAAAAACTAATCAGCAATTGAAATACCTTGAAGCTCAACAAGTCATCGCACTTGAGTACGGTAAAATTAGTATCATCTCCATATCGAAACTAAAGAGATTTGCTCAAATCTCTTAAATTCTTTGCTATTTACTTTGATTGTCACCTTGGTGACAGTTTGTTAGTACTCCAACCATTAACATGTAATGAATTTGTTAATGGTTGTGGAGTCCACATGAAGACATTAGAGCAGCACCTTATTCAATACGCCCGATACCATCGCGACAAACGCAATATTCTGACGCATTTTGCAGGTATTCCCTTAATTGTATTTGCAGTGCTCGCGCTTACCAGTTTGCCTCAATGGCAACTTAACATGCCCATAGTTGGCAATATCATGGCTACACCAGCAATGGTGATATGGGCATTGTCCAACGTGTTTTATTTGAAACTCGATCGCATGCTGGGTGTTGCTATGACCGTGTTTACCGGGTTGTTATTGCTCGCTGCCCACTATGTCGCAACGTTTGGGACGGCAGAATGGTTGTTTGTGTCTGTCGGCACGTTTGTGTTTGGTTGGCTATTGCAGTTTATAGGTCACTATTATGAAGGTAAAAAACCCGCATTTGTAGATGACCTGGTAGGGCTGGTAATTGGTCCGTTGTTTGTTATGGCCGAGTGGTGTTTTGCAATGGGTTTCAAAAAGTCACTGCAGGCCCGTATAGACAGCGAAGCTGGTATTGTTCGCATAAATGGTAAATCTAACCCGGCATAACCTTTAAACTTGTAGGGATTTTTGCTATTCTCCGCGCCGCATTTTTGCTCTGGTTTTACGTTCCAATTCGCAAAGGTTAAAACATGAATCAATTTGTTGTATGCGCGCTATACAAGTTTGTGGCGCTTGAAGATTATAAAGCTATTCGCCAACCGTTACTGGAAGCCATGGAATCAAATGGCATTAAAGGTACGTTGTTACTTGCCAGTGAAGGGATCAACGGCACGGTATCCGGCACTCAGGAAGGCATTGATGCCTTGTTAGCGTGGCTGAATAGCGATGACCGCTTTAATCCCATTTCTTTCAAACTGTCGTATCACGACAACCAGCCGTTTTACCGCACTAAAGTAAAACTCAAAAAAGAAATCGTGACCATGGGTGTTGAAGGTATCGACCCACGCAAAACGGTAGGTACCTACGTTAAGCCGAAAGACTGGAACGCGCTGATCAGCGACCCGGATGTCCTGTTAATTGATACCCGTAACGATTACGAAATCGAAATTGGTACGTTTGAACACGCGGTGAATCCCAACACCAAGACATTTCGTGAATTTCCGGAGTATGTGAAGAACAACCTGGATCCGAAAAAGAACAAGAAAGTCGCTATGTTTTGCACCGGTGGCATTCGCTGTGAAAAATCTACTGCGTATTTAAAAGAGCAAGGTTTCGAGGAAGTGTATCACCTGGAAGGCGGCATCCTGCAATATCTGGAAGATGTGCCTAAAGAAGACACGCTGTGGAAAGGTGACTGCTTTGTGTTTGATAATCGCGTAGCGGTTAATCACGATCTCGAAAAAAGTGAATACGACCAGTGTTACGCATGCCGCTTGCCAATCACAGACGAAGATAAAGCCAGTGATAAATATGAGCAGGGCGTAAGTTGTCCGCAGTGCCATGGTACGCATACGGAAGAGCAGATTGCCCGATTCCGTGAACGCGAGAAGCAAATTAATCTGGCACGTGCCCGTAACGAAGAGCATGTGGGCACAGAAGCTCGCGACGTTATGGAAGCGCGTCGTAAAGCGAAGGCTGAAGAGCAGCGTGCCAGAGCTTTGCAGGCACAAGAAAAGTAGTTAACATAGACAATGTGAGTGGGTAGGGTTACACTGCCCGCATTGGGAAAAACAGAAGGGAAAGGCAGTGTCTACTGAATTAACACCCGAAAAAGTCGCCGAAATTCAAAAAGATTTTAGCTTTTTCGATCGTGATGGAAATGGCCAAATCGATATGAAAGAGTTTATTGAATTGCTTACCGTGATTTCACCAAAAACCAAGGCCAGTCACGTGGAAGAGGGCTTTAAACTGATTGATACCAACGACGATGGCTTCATTGATTTTGAAGAATTTTTGTCTTGGTGGCAGGAGTGTTGGTGGGAGTACTAACAAGTACTCTCTACTAAACAGCCATACTTAAAACCGCAGTTAACTGCGGTTTTTTTGTATCTGCTGAAGAAAGGCGTCGACTTGCGCCGTGTAGGCTTCGTCTTTACCCAATAATACGTTGATATCTCGGTGTGACAGTTTCTTTGTTAGTATATCTACGTCGCTGCCAAATGACTCAACGCGTAGCTTAAATTGCGATGCCTGATCACAGGCCTCATCGGGTCGTTTTTCAGAGCACACCAGCAGCAATGGCGGTATTTTTCCAGCTAAGACGTGAAGGGGAGAGACAGCCTGCCAGAACGCAGGGTCTTCACCAAAGGCATGTTTGTATAGCCGGGGCGTGTCTGTGGCGCGCATAACTTTAACTACGTCGTAAACGGCTGAGTCGAGTGCGATGGAGCCTAGCCAGGGATAGGCAATTTTTGAATCCAGTTGGCCAGCGGAGGCCTGGGCGTTAACCAGCGCAACAAGATGCGCTCCTGCAGAATGGCCCATTAAAATTACCTGAGCAGGATCGCCACCCCATGAGGTGGCGTTAGCCTGTACAAATTGAATGGCTGACACAATGTCCTGTGCCTGAGTAAGCAAATCAGCAGCAGGCAGCATACGATAATTCAGCGACGTGAAAACGTAACCGTTATTGACCCAGTGCGCCACCTTGTGTTTTACAACGCCTCGATTATCTTTGTCGCCGAAGCGCCAGGCTCCACCATGGACCATAACAATAACAGGGGCGCCCTTTGCGGTAGTCGGCGCGTAGACGTCGAGTGTTTGCGCTGGGTCATTGCCATAGGCCAGGTCGTGAAATTCATTGTTCGCCAATGCGTTAGTGGCAGAGCACGCGGTAATTGTTACGCACAGCAGTTTGCAGAACTTATCCAGTAGTGGGTGCATAACAACTTCCTTAGCTTAGTTATTCTTCACTGTCATCCGTGTCGAGTAATTCCTGTGAAGGCGTCGCTTTTCGGCGCATTGGCATATCACCAATATCCTCGCCCTGCATGGCGCGTACGCGTTTAGCGGGTTTATTGCTCTTGGCTTTCGCGTTAGCTGCTTTCAACTTGCCTGAACCACTTTTGGCTTTAGGCTTGGCGACTTTAGGCTTCTTGCCGCTGAACGTCGCAGGCAGCTCTGGATGAGGTTGCGGTGCGATATCGTAGCTCAACTGCTGAGTAAGCAAGGTATAGGTTTGCCAGTCCCGTTTACCCACAAACGACACAGCAGTTCCTTTGTTTCCGGCCCGGCCCGTCCGACCGATGCGGTGAATGTATTCTTCGGGTTGTTTGGGGAGATCGTAGTTGATCACCAAACCGACTTTGGAAAGGTCCAAACCGCGGGATGCAACATCTGTAGTTACTAACACGTCGAACTGGCCACGCCCAAAATCGTTCATGGTGAGTGAACGTTTAGACTGAGCATAATCACCACGCAGGGCGCGGAACGTTCGGCCAGGAACCAGCTCTGCCATGGCAGTTGCGATACGCTCTGCGTCGTCGCGCGTGGCGGTAAATACGATTGCCTGATTGTACTCTAACTGCTGTAGCTGGTTAGCTAACATGGCGTCTTTGTGATCCGGGCCATCAGCGAAGTACAGGCTTTGAGTAATTTCAGTATGCTGGGCATTCGCGTTGCCAATGGCGACGCGAACCGGTGACTTCAACAACTTGTCGAGTAAATGATTAAGTTCGATATGGTCAAGCGTCGCTGAGAACAGCATAGTCTGGCGTTTACGGTGATCGGCGAACTGATTAATCAGAGTTAACGCTTTGGCGAACCCTAAATCCAGCATACGGTCAGCTTCATCAAATACCAGCATTTCTAAACCGTTGATGAAAAAGCTTTTGTCTTCAAGATGGTCGGCAATACGGCCGGGCGTGCCAACAATGATGTGCGGGTTACGGCGTAGCGCTTTGGTTTGGTCATTGTAATTGTCGCCGCCTACCACCAGCGTGGTCGCCAGGTTTTTCTTTTGGCACAGCCATTTGGCTTCGGAAAACACCTGTTTGGCTAATTCGCGGGTTGGCGCAAGAATAATAACGCGTGGGTCCTGTTTGCTCAGTGCTTTTTGGGTAAGCAAACGGTGCACGATGGGCACCAGAAACGCCAGTGTTTTGCCCGAACCCGTTTTCGACGAGGCCATAATGTCTTTACCCAACAGGGCAGGCAGAATAGTTTGTTCCTGCACATCAGTCAGCTCAGTAAAGCCTTTATCCTGAAGACGGGTGATAATGGTATGGTTAACGGGTAAATCGGTAATTAACAAAACAGGGCTCCGCAATAAGATCGCGCTTATTATCCCTGATTAACCCATAGAGTAAAGCGAAAGCGGGAAGAGTCGGTCATAAAGCAAAAGACAAGGGCAGCGGGACACGACGCCCGCCGCCAAATGGCCAGGAGGCCGCAAAGGGAATTAAGCGAATTGCATTTCCGGAATGTCGCCTTCGGCAACCAGTTTACCTGCTGTTTTCTCGCGAATTTCATCAACAGAAACGCCGGGGGCACGCTCGCGTAAATGGAACGCACCGTCTTTCACTTCCATAACTGCTAAGTCGGTAATAATGCGCGTAATACAGTTCACACCGGTTAACGGCAGCGTGCATTCTTGCAGCAGTTTAGAGTTACCGTGTTTGTCGGCGTGAGTCATGGTAACGATGATGTTTTTAGCACCTGCTACAAGGTCCATTGCACCACCCATGCCTTTGATAAGTTTGCCGGGAATCATCCACGAGGCAATATTACCGTTTACGTCTACTTCAAACGCACCCAGTACCGTGAAGTCAACGTGGCCGCCACGGATCATGGCGAAACTCTCGGCTGAGCTAAAGATGGACGCGCCGGTAATGGCGGTCACAGTCTCTTTACCTGCGTTGATCATGTCTGCGTCGAGCTGTTCTTCGGTAGGGTAAGGACCCATACCCAGCAATCCGTTTTCAGACTGAAGCATGACACTGATGCCGTCTGGTACATAGTTAGCGGCCAGGGTAGGAATACCAATACCCAGGTTTACGTAGTTGCCGTCCTGAAATTCCTGGGCCACACGCATTGCGATTTGATCTCTGGTTAATGCCATGACTGCCTCCTATTTAGCCGTTACGCGACGTTCGATACGTTTTTCAAACGTACCCTGAATAACGCGATCTACGTAGATGCCGGGTGTGTGAATATGCGCTGGATCCAGTGTGCCGGGTTCAACGATTTCTTCTACTTCAACCACCGTGATTTTTCCGGCAGTCGCCGCCATTGGGTTAAAGTTTTGTGCAGTATGACGGTAAACACAGTTGCCATAACGGTCTGCTTTCCAGGCTTTAACAATAGCAAAGTCACCGGTAATCGACTCTTCCAGAATATACGGACGACCGTTAAATTCTTTTACTTCTTTACCTTCACCAACCGGCGTGCCGTAACCCGTAGCGGTATAAAACGCCGGGATACCCGCGCCGCCTGCGCGCATTTTCTCGGCCAGCGTGCCTTGCGGGGTTAATTCAACTTCCAGCTCGCCATTTAACAGCTGTTGTTCAAACAAGGCATTCTCACCTACATAAGAAGAGACCATTTTTTTGATTTGCTTGTCTTCCAGCAGAATACCCAGACCAAAGCCGTCTACACCGCAGTTGTTTGATACAACGGTCAGACCTTTCGTGCCCATTTTCTTAATCTGTGCAATAAGTCCTTCCGGGATACCACACAGGCCAAAGCCTCCGGCAATCACGGTCATGTCGTCAGACAATCCCTGCATTGCTTCTTCGTAACTGGATACGACTTTATCGAAACCAGACATAGCACGCTCTCCTAAATGTTGTGAACGCAAGTAGTATCAAACAGCGTTAAAATTTTGTAAAATCGAATTTATATCAGTATTGATAAATAAAAGTTATTAATATGAGTGTGTCTTACCGAAATATGCAAGCGTTTGTGTGTGTGGCTGAGTCGGCAACGTTTGCCGAAGCTGCAGAGAAACTGTTTTTAACCCAGCCGGCGCTGTCCAGTGCCATTAAGAAGATGGAAGAGCAGTTGGGCGGCCAGTTATTCAGCCGCACAACGCGAAGGGTCCAGCTAACGCCTGAAGGTGAAACCTTGTTGCCGCAAGCCAAACGCTTATTGCATGACTGGGACGATGCCATAGATGGCGTTCAGCATTTATTCGCGATGTCGCAGGGCAGGTTAGTGGTGGCTGCAATGCCGTCGTTTGCCGAGTCTAAATTGCCGCCCATACTCATGCGGTTTCATCAGGACTATCCCAATATTCGTTTGCGAATACTGGATGTCATTATGGAAGAAACGATCGACGCGGTGTGTTCTGGTCGTGCAGATCTGGGCTTTTGTTTCGAGCCTCAGGTGATGGACAATCTGGAATTCGTTCCACTGTTTACCGATAATTTTGTAGCAGTTATGCAGGCCGACCATCCGCTGGGAACGCATAAACGTATTCGCTGGGAAGACCTGGTGAGTAAACCTTTTATTGCCCTAAATAAAGGCTCAAGTGTAAGGCAGTGGACCGAGGAAACCGCAAGTCAGTTTGGTTCATTGCAAATAGTGGCAGAAACCGGGCAGTATGGCTCGGTTGGGCAATTAATAGCACAAGGGCTGGGGATATCCGTTGTCCCTTCACTGTGCCTTGAGCAAATGTTGCGAAAAGGATTGGTTTGCCGGGAAATAGAAAACAACCCATTGGTGAAACGCGTTGGTGTTATTCGTGCGTCCAGAGGTGTTACGTCAAAAGCATCGCAAACCTTGTGGCAACAGGTTTGCGAAAAAAGTGTGATTAAAAGCGGTGCTTAAATTACCACTTCTTCTTAGGTGCAAAGAGTTCGTCGAGCTCGTCACGCTCTTGTTCTTTCTTCTTGGCGCGGTCTTGTGCGTTGACGTTTTTCAGGTTTTCCTGAATCTCTTGTAATTGCTGTTTCAGCCAGTCCAAACGGGTTTGGCAAAACTCGTCGGGTTGCACCTGGTTTTCCAGCGCCGTTACGGCCTTCTCAAAATACTGACGGGCAGAACCAAGCATATTGGTTTGCTGTGCGGCACGCCCTCTACGTATAAGCGTTTCCACGTTTACTTTTAACTGCAAGCGCTCTAGCTGCTTGTCTTGCTCCATAAAGGTATTGCCATCGATTTTACCTTTGCTTCGCTCCGAACGAATCATAATGCGCAGTTTTTTCACTGCCTGAATATACTGAATGATCATTTTGTCAGTTTCAGGCAAGGTGAACTGG
>NZ_CFIDRX010000040.1:0-26926 GCF_984433645.1 Marisediminitalea sp. | reverse complement strand
AGCGGCTGTGCCAGCACAGCGGCAGATCACGTGCAGGCAAACGACCCGTCGTTTGCACCTGTTATCCCGGATATCCCGCGCGAGCACATCGTTGAAGACGGTGGCTTGTTTCGCCCTTATATGGCAAACAGTCTGTATTCCGACGTTACCGCCCGCCGTGTCGGTGACATTATTACCGTGACGCTGAGTGAAAATACGGCGGCATCCAAGTCGGCGGGGACAACCACGTCAAAAGAAACCGGCGTCGATTTACAGCCCATCACCGGACTAGGTGGCAATGCTATCAATATTGGACCCGAGTCGATTCAGTTGGGTGTTAGTTCGTCAAATGAATTTACCGGCGACGCCCAAGCGAACCAAAGCAACAGTTTGAACGGCAGTATTTCGGTTACGGTTGTTGATGTGCTCGCTAATCAGAATCTGGTGATCCGCGGCGAAAAGTGGCTCACCCTGAATCACGGTGACGAATACATTCGCCTGACCGGCATTATTCGGCCGGCCGATATTTCGCCGGCGAATGAAATTGTGTCTACCAAAATTGCCAATGCGCGGATCCAGTACAGTGGTACCGGCAGTTTCGCCCGTTCACAGGAAAAGGGTTGGTTAACCAAGTTCTTCTCCTCTGAATGGTGGCCGATGTAAGGAGGTCCTATGCGATTATTCACGTGTTTATTACTTAGCTTTGCCCTGTTCAGCCACCAGGTATTTGCCCAGCGCATCAAAGATGTAGCCAGTATTCAGGGCGTACGAAGCAACCAGTTAATTGGCTACGGGCTGGTAGTGGGTTTACCTGGTACCGGTGAACAAAGTCCGTTTACCGAGCAGAGCTTCCGTACAATGCTGAGCAATTTTGGCATCAGCCTGGACCCGAATACCAAACCTAAAATTAAAAACGTTGCCGCTGTCGCGGTACACGCCGAACTGCCGCCATTTACCAAGCCAGGTCAAACTATTGACGTTACGGTATCGTCCATTGGTGAGGCGAGCAGCTTACAAGGCGGTACGCTGCTACAAACCTTCCTGAAAGGCGTCGACGGCAATATTTATGCGGTTGCACAAGGCAGCCTGGTCGTTAGCGGCTTTGGCGCTCAGGGCGGCGACGGTTCGCGCATTATTGTTAATACCCCAACGGTAGGGCGCATTGCTAATGGCGCATTAGTTGAACGCGCTGTACCGAGTGGCTTTGCTGCCGGCGACAGTTTAACTCTGAACCTTAACTACCCGGACTTTTCAACAGCCAAAGCGTTGGCAGACACTATTAACGAGCGGTTTGGTGCCCAACCAGAAAAAGGCTACGCCATTGCTGAACCACTGGATGCGGCGTCTGTGCGCGTGACTGCACCACGCGATCCGGGTCAACGAGTTGGCTTTCTGGCAACACTGGAGAACTTTGAGTTTACGCCCGCCGACGCGCCAGCCCGTGTGGTGGTAAATAGCCGCACCGGCACCATTGTTATTGGGCGTGATGTGCGCTTACTACCCGCTGCTATTACGCACGGTGGTCTTACGGTAACGATTAGCGAGAATCAACAGGTATCTCAACCTAATGCCCTGGCTGATGGCGATACGGTGGTGACCACACAATCCATCATCGATGTGAATATGGCCGACAGCCGAATGTTTAAGTTTGAGCCGGGTGTAACACTGGATCAATTGGTTCGCGCCGTGAACGAAGTTGGCGCCGCGCCAGGTGACCTGATGGCAATACTCGAAGCCTTGCGTCAGGCAGGCGCGTTACAGGGTGAGCTGGTGGTGATCTAATGGACTTACTCAACAGCAAAACAACACTGGAAAACGCCCGTAACGTACACGATATGTCGAGTATTAACCGCCTCAAAGAAGCGGTATACAGCGACGACAAAGATGTGCTGAAAGAAGCTGCGCAGCAGTTCGAGGCGATTTTCGTGCAAATGATGCTGAAGTCTATGCGTAAAGCACAGGATGCCATGGCCGATGAAGACAGCCCGTTTAATTCTGAGCAAATGAAATTTTACCGTGACATGCACGACCAGCAAATGGCGGCGGACATGTCCAGCGGTGGTGGCCTGGGACTGGCGGATCTGATTGTTCAGCAGTTAGGTCAACCCGAAAAAGGCCAGTTTATGCCGGCCAGCGTGTTGCGCAACGACGGCAATTTATCGTCACTTAACTGGCAAAATCGAACCCAGGTCGAAGAGGCACAGGCGCTGGCAGAGTCGGTTTCAGAAGAAGCCGTACAGCAAGCGTTTAAAGCCGCGGCGTTCGACAACCCGGCGGCATTTGTGGAAGCCCTGTATCCGGTAGCGTCAAAAGCAGCCGAAAAACTGGGTGTTGCACCTGAAGCGCTCATTGCACAAGCGGCGGTTGAGACCGGCTGGGGCCAATATGTCATTCACGACAGTAAAGGTAACAGTTCGAATAATCTGTTTGGTATTAAAGCCAACAGTCAGTGGAAAGGCGAAGCGGCCACGGTAGACACCGTTGAGTTTGATGGCACGGTTGCACGGCAGCAAAAAGCGGCTTTCCGCAGTTATGAATCACTGGAACAAGGTTTAGGTGATTACGTTGATTTCATTCGTGATCAGGACCGCTACAAAGGCGCCGTAGAGCAGGCCAATGATCCCAAAGCTTACTTTAATGCTTTACAACAAGCTGGCTACGCGACGGATCCACAGTATGCAGACAAGATTATGTCAGTGTTGAACAGCGATCAGTTCCGGAACTATTTACCATGAAGTCGGTGATTCGGGAGGCTAGCCTATGAGCAGTAATGTGGATCTGTACTCCATTGCGACCAGTGGTGTTAATGCCAGTAGCCGTCTGTTAGCCACCACCAGTAATAACATTGCCAATGTTAACTCCGAAGGTTACGTTCGCGAACGGACGGTGTTTACCAATGAATTATTAGGCGGTGTGGGCAAAGCGACCACCGAACGGATCATTGATAAATTTGCGCAAAATCAAATGCGTCGGGATATCACCCAGGTTGGCGAATGGCAAACCTACTACAACAAAACAGAAGCCATCGATAACTTACTGGCCAATGAGGCGAATTCGCTGTCTACGGGCTTAAGTGAGTTCTTTGCCTCTATTCAGACCGCAGCGGATGACCCGACCAATCTGGCTTCACGCGATTTGGTGTTGAGTCAGGGCGATGCCATGTTGCGCCGCATGAGTTCCATTGCTGATTTTATGAATTACAAGGAAGACGAGCTCAACCTTGAATTCGAAAGTATGGTGAATCGTTCCAACAGCCTGATTCAGACAATCGGTGATTTAAACAAAGCCATTCTGGTGGTGAAGGGTAATCACACCGGCGGTGAACCTACTGCACTGTTGAATGAACGCGACAATGCCATAAATGAACTCGCCGAACTGATGTCTATCGAGATCCGCGAGAGCAGCAATGCCAGCGGGTCGCTGCTGGTAAATTTAACCAGCGGTGAATCACTGGTGCTGGAAGACGGTAGCTTTAATTTGTTTGAGCTCACCGACAGCGCCGATGTGATGTACAAACAGCTACAGTTAGGCACCACGTTCAAGGGCGCCAAAGCTAATACCAATATCCGTATTACCGAAGACGATCTGGGCGGTTCTCTGGGCGGCTTATTCCGTTACCGTGATGAAGTGTTAGGGCCGGCGCAACGCGATATCGGCCAGTTGGCCGTGGCCTTTGCGGATGCGGTTAACAGCCAGAACCGGCTGGGTATGGACCTCGACTTCCAGTTGGGTGGCGATATCTTCACCTTGCCAGAATTAACCGGACTGCCTTATACAGGCACCCCTGACACCTTGCGGGTTTCAGGGCAGTTTACACCCGGTCAGGGGAGTGAAGTGACTGACGCGGATATCCGGGTAACGGTAACCGCTGTGTCTGGCGGCGTGCCTTCACAAGTGTCTGTTGAATTACTGAATGCAGATGGCAGTCCCAAAACGGACGAAAATAATCAACCCGTCAGTTTTAGCGGTATTGCGGTTACGGGCGGTTTTACTGAACTTCCCGGTGGTATCGAAATTCAGTTTCAGTCAGCATCGGGCTACAGCGTTGGCAATGAGTTTTTATTTCAGCCGGTAAAATACAGCGCAACAGATATTGAAATGGCTACGACGCGCCCGGAAGATTTGGCCTTCGCCAGTCCGATTCGCGTCGACGTGAACAATGGCAACCTTGGCGATGCCGAAGTTGTTGCAACGAAAGTCACCAATACCGAAGTAGACGCTGCCTTAGGTGCAGATGCGTCAGCCTTTGATGGCGCTGGCGGTATTCACGGTCTGGCTGGATCACCCAGTGCAACTGTGGGGGCACCGGTACAAATTGTTTTTACCTCGGAAACCAGCTTTAACGTGCTGGACGGTGAAAACCCGGCCAACGTTATTACCAGTGTGAGTGGTGTAACAGACTACACGGATCTGCTGGCTCAGGCCGAAGCGTCAGGTGTCCCGGCTTGGCCTGCGTCATTTTCTGCACTTAACGACTATCCGGGTTATGATTTTAGTTTGCAAGGGAAGCCGGTAGCCGGTGACAGCTTCACCATAAGCTACAATACTGACGGTAGCTACGACAATACTAACGCCTTGTCATTGGCCAGCCTGCAAAAGCAAGGCTTAACCAAGCTCAGCACCAACAGTGTGAGTCAACCACGCACCTTGCATGAGAGCTACTCAACCCTGGTCAGCCGGGTGGGAGAGGATGCGTCTTCTGCCAGTATTGCATTGCAGGCGGCAGAAGCCATGAAAGTGCAGTCAACGGACTGGTTTGATTCGGTGTCAGGCGTGAGTCTGGATGAAGAGGCGGCTAATCTGGTGCGCTATCAGCAGTCTTATGCGGCGGCGGCGCGTATCCTGTCTACCGCTCAAGAATTATTTAACACCATTTTGTCTTCAGTTAGGTAGTCACTATGCGTATTACGACCAATCAGCTTTACGATCAGAATATCCGCGCGATTATGGATAATCAGGCCGGACTGGCGGATACGCAGCTGGCACTGTCTTCTGGCAAGCGAATTAATAAACCGTCTGATGATCCGGTGGGCGCCGCCAAGGTTATCCGCATGACGGAAGAGTTGGACAGCCTGACACAATTTCAACGCAATAACGATCTGGTGACCGGTTCGCTGGCGCAGCAGGAATCCATACTGCGCAACATGACCGATACCATGAATCGCGCGCGGGTGCTGGCGCTGCAAGCCGGTGACGGATTGCTGTCTGATGCAGACCGCAAAGCACTGGCGTCGGAAATTGCCCAAATTAAAGACGAAGTCTTTGATCTGATGAATTCGCAAAACGCCGATGGTGACTATTACTTTGCTGGCTATCAGTCTGAAACTCAGCCGTTTGTGTTTAACCCTGGGTCAGCGGGCAATGCCTATACGTTTCAGGGTGACAGCGGTACTAACGAAGTCCAACTGTCGAGTAGTGTAACCATTCGCAGCAGCGCTTCCGGGCAATCTGTTTTCGAAGATGTTGCGGCGCGCCGCAATTTTTCCATTACCGGTACGTCCGGTATGACTGTGGATTATGCGCTGGTGGCGGGACAGGGCGATTTCGATAAATTCTATCGCAATAACTATGACCCGATAAACGCGGCTAACAACAACTATCAGGTTAGTGTTATTTCACCTACGCAGGTGCAGATCACCAACACCGGTACCGGTAATGTTGTGGCGACACAAGGCTACAGCAGTGGTGAGCCGTTTACCTTTGCGGGTATTGATTTCACCTTAACCGGCACAACCGGGTCAACGCTTAACTTCCAGTTAGATGCGCCGGAAAAGAAAAATATTGCGCAAACGCTGCATGAACTGGAAGGGATTCTGGATAACGAAAACGTCAGCGATGAAGACTTCCGCGAAGGGCTGAGCGATGCCTTGGTCGGTATCGATAATGCACTTGAGAAGATCGGCTTCGAAGTATCATCGATAGGTGCAAGACTGAACGTCGCAGAATCCGTGTATGAAACCAATCTGGATTTAGAAGTGGCAACCAAAGACGCACGTTCTGCCATTCAGGACGTTGATTATGCCGAAGCGTCTGCCGAGTTTGCTAAGCAGGAAGCTGCACTAACTGCTGCGCTGTCGACTTTCCCTAAAATTTCCAACTTGAGTCTGTTTAACTACCTCTGATTTTGAATGTGGCCAGGTACATGCGGCTTTGGTTGTCGACATGCGACGAGTAGTAACTCATGAGTAATGTGTTGTCATGAATTGCAAGGCCGGGGTAACCGTTGTCACCTCCGCTTGGCAACACGCTGAGCGTAGTAAGTTTGCCTGTAACCGTGTCTAACAGCCATAATCGGGTGTGCAGTGTTTTTCCGTCCCAGTATCGCCCTGCCACCAGTGCTGACTCATCATCAATCAGCAGCATGGCCGGCCCGCCAATATACACACCCAGATCTTTCCACTGCCAACGACGGTAGGGCGGCTTACTAATGCCGAGTTGGGCGGTAAAACTGTCGGCATCACGGCGGACGACAGTCACCAGGGTGCTATCGGAGGTAAAGCGTAAATCACTCTCGTTTGGATAACCCAGACCGTGTTTTTGTTGAGAAAGGATGGCTTCAGAGACAATTTCCATGCGGCCTCGCAACTGTCCACTGTACAGATTTAACTGGTTGGCTTGCCGTAAATAGCCGATTCCCCAACTGCGACCTTTGTGTACTTGTGCGCGCCAAAGCCACCAACCTCTTGGGCCAGGAAAATGAACGCCAGACCAGACATTATTGCCATTGGAAAACCAGCTAACTGTTTCGGCTTTCGGGTTCGACGGAATATAGCGGGTGTGTGCAAGTAATCGCAGCGTCTTACCATCGAGGCAAAAATGCGGGTCCCGCAGATCAGTATTGGGTAAATGCAACGTTGATTGAGATATCCGTTTGCCCGTCAGTGAGCATTGCAAGACAATGACACGTCCATCTTCCGACATATGGTCGCAGCCAGCGCGATAGCAAATAAAAATATGATCGTTAAATATTACTGTGTCGCCAAACGCATTGTGGGTGAATCCGTGACAGATCCGCTTGACGTTATCTAATTGAATTTTCACATTTACACCTGGCATATAAACCGTATTACCGCGAACAAGTCCACCTGTTTCATCTCCTCCTCAGTATAACGCCACCCGATAGCCACAAAAGTTTTTTTAAAAATTTTATTAAAGGGAATTTCAACAATGTCGATAAAGGACTTGAGAGAGCCAGTTCATCAATTACCCCTCAGGTTTTGATGACTACTAATACAATGTAACGCCGGAGATCCCGGCAGCCAGCTCTAGCTGGATTGAGAGTGTAGGAGAGACTTATGTCTTTGTACGTCAATACCAACGTGTCTGCAATAAACGCGCAACGCCAGTTGTTCGATGTTTCTAATGCTTTGAGCACGTCTTTCGAGCGTCTGTCATCAGGATTCCGCATTAACCGTGCGTCTGACGATGCGGCAGGTCTTCAAATTACCGATCGTATGACTTCTCAGATCCAAGGTCTGAACCAAGCCGTACGAAATGCCAACGACGCCATTTCATTAACGCAAACTGCTGAAGGTGCTTTGTCTGAGACGACAAACGCATTGCAGCGTATCCGTCAGCTTGCGGTACAGTCACAAAACGGCATTAACTCGTCTGCAGACCGCGTAGCGCTTCAGCAGGAAGTTACAGCGCTGGTTGCTGAGTTGTCGCGTATTTCAACCGATACCCAGTTCGGTGGACTAGATATTCTGACCGGCGGTTACTCTGCAAACTTCCTGGTAGGCGCCAATGGCGGCCAAACCATCTCTGTAAACCTGTCTCGTTCTGGTGGCTTCGGCGCATCGGGTCTGGGCGTAGGTACAGTGTCGGTATCGTCGTTCGCTGCTGCAACATCAGCGCTGACTGCGGTAGACGCTGCAATCTCTGCAATTGGTGCTCAGCGCGCTCAGTTAGGTGCATTGCAAAACCGCTTCCAGTCTACTATTCGTAACCTGAGTAACATTTCTGAAAACGTTTCTGGCGCACGTTCGCGTATCAAAGATACCGACTTCGCTGCAGAAACCGCTGCTCTGACGCGTAACCAGATTATTCAGCAGGCAAGTACCACGGTACTGTCGCAGGCGAATCAGCGTCCGCAAAGTGCGTTGCAGTTATTAGGTTAATCGAGATGATTCCTAAGTCAGGGAATGGGGCCAGGAGGTAGTGAACCAGGTATCCACCTGACAGCAGAGAGTAAGCTCACTCTCTTCAAAAAGAGCAAAAGCCGGACGAAAGTCCGGCGCTTTATTGATTCTAACTAACTGAAAAATAAGCTTAAAAAAATTTAGTAAAAAAAGGCTAAAGGATTTCTCCTGCCTGCACGATAACTATTACAAAGGCACTGCGAACAAAAATAATAAATACGCAAAAGTGCCAGGTTGATCGCCCCAATAATAACAACATGATCGACCAAACCAGGTTAACAAAAACAATAAAAACCTGGGTAATACAAAATCGTTAGGAGATTAAAAAATGAGCTTATATGTTAGCACGAATGTGTCGTCGCTGAATGCTCAGCGGCAACTATTTACCTCAAATTTGCATTTGAGTACCGCTTTTGAGCGTTTGTCTTCCGGTTTCCGGATTAACAGCGCCAAAGATGACGCGGCTGGATTGCAAATATCAGATCGGATCACGTCTCAAATCATGGGTCTTGATCAGGCTGTTCGTAATGCCAATGACGGTATTTCTCTTGCTCAGGTCGCTGAAGGCGCTATGCAAGAAATCACCACTGCACTGCAACGTATCCGTGTTCTGGCTATCCAGGCACAAAACGGTATTAACACGTCTGCAGACCGCTTAGCACTTCAAAAAGAAGTATCAGCACTGAAACTGGAAATTAGTCGTATTGCGGCAACTTCACAGTTTGCTGGTGGCGATATTTTGACAGGCACTTTTTCTACCGCATTCCTGGTGGGTGCGCAGGCCGGTCAATTTATTAGCTTTAACCTGTCCCGGACAGGGGGCTACGGCTTCTCTGGTCTGACAAACGGTTCTGACGCCAGTGTTCTGACTGCGGCGCAAGCTTCAGCAACGCTTCCTATCATCGACTCGGCCATTTCCGCCATCGATGCCAAGCGGGCAGACCTGGGTGCGGTACAAAACCGTTTTCAGTCAACTATCAGAAACTTAAGTAATATTTCCGAGAATGCGTCGGCTGCACGGTCACGGATTCGGGATACAGATTTTGCCACCGAAACGGCAGAACTGACACGCTGGCAGATTATCCAGCAGGCGAGTACTACGGTACTTAGCCAGGCAAATCAACGTCCACAAGCGGCATTGCAGCTACTGCAATAATCAGAGTGAACGCATGATGATGCTCAAGACTGTAAAAATGCGGGGGCAGACTGCAGTCGATAATCGAATAACGATGAGTAGAAAATAAGAAAAACGGTCGAGTTGCAATATGTGGGGGCAGACTGCAATCGACCGGTGAGTAGAGTGTATTTGCAAGACAACGTGGTATTTGGTTAAAGCTAAATGACAAAACCAGTGGGTTTTGTGTGTTGAGCTAAGCTGCCGACTGACAGGAATGAAGCCAGGAGGTAGTGAGAGGTATGAGGTCTGAACATCATACCTGCCGCCAGCAAGAGCTTTTGCTCAGTTTAGCGCTGCTTAACCAGGCATTTGCCAAGCAAAGCGTCAGTTTTTTATCACTGACGCAAAAGATAATGCATAGGCTGTGCCAACACGTTGAAGTGAATTTTAAACTGCGTTGATAACAACAAAAAATACAACGCTTACTTTAACTGTTAGGAGAAATCCATGAGTCTATACGTTAACACCAATGTGTCGTCGTTAAATGCACGCCGACAACTGTTTACCTCTTCAAATGGTCTGGATACCGCGTTTCAGCGTTTATCCTCGGGCTTTCGCATTAACTCTGCGGCGGACGATGCAGCGGGTTTGCAAATCTCAGACCGGATGACCAGCCAGATAATGGGCCTGGATCAAGCAGTACGTAACGCAAATGACGGGATTTCTCTGGCGCAAACCGCCGAAGGTGCAATGGCAGAAATTACTACCGCTTTGCAACGTATCCGGGTATTGGCCATTCAGTCTCAAAACGGTATTAACTCGTCGTCTGACCGCCTTGCACTGCAAAAAGAAGTGTCTGCGCTTAAATCTGAGATTTCACGAGTCGCTACCACAACACAGTTCGGTGGTGTCGATATTCTGACAGGTGGCTATTCAGCGGCCTTCCTGGTGGGGGCAAATGCCGGTCAAACTATTAGCGTTAATATTTCGCGTAATGGTGGCTACGGGTTTTCGGGTCTTACCAACGGAACAGATTTAACGGTGGTATCAGCTTCTGGCGCTTCAGCAGCGTTAACTACCATCGATTCAGCAATCTCTATTATCGATGCGAAACGCGCGGATCTCGGTGCTATTCAAAACCGTTTCCAATCAACGATTCGAAACCTTAGCAGTATTTCTGAAAACGTCTCAGCGGCAAGATCTCGCATCAGAGATACAGATTTTGCCACCGAAACGGCACAACTTACCCGCTGGCAGATTATCCAGCAAGCAAGTACAACTGTGCTTTCACAGGCTAACCAACGACCGCAGGCAGCATTGTCGTTATTAGGCTAAACTTGAATACAAAGAGAGGGTGGAACTGAGAGGCCAACCCCAGCCAAGGATGGCGGCCGAAAGGCCACCAATAAAGGGAAGAAAACGCCGACTAACAGAACTGAGAGTGTAGAATTTAAGGTTGAGAGGCCAGTATATTTCTACTAATCCTGCCAGCCAGCAGAAACCGAATTTGCTCAAACTCCTAACGTGAGCAAGTTGGCCGGGTCGCCTTTTAGACCCGGCCTTTTTTATTCTTATCGCCGAATCATCACCAGTCAACTTACAGATTTCTATTATACAAATCCTGTGCCAACGTTTTTTTGACGCGTTAATATTTTTACTTTTTCTGCGTCTGTTTCTGTCCATACGCTGTTGCTTCGCATGACTGGCGGCTTTTTTCAGGCAATCACTAGTACACTTTGAGCAGAAAAATACGCCAAACATCCGGTTACTATCACGATGACTGAGTACTACATTTATCACTGCTAATGAACAGGCATTGCCACATGGCAAATATGAGCTGGTGATTTATTGCCGCTAATTGAATTACTTACTGTCTCAGCAAGCACTTTTTTAATTACTTTATCGTTCCCACACCCATTGAATATTTACCCAGCATCAAGCTTCCTTGTAAGTGCATTGATAATTTTACCTGGCTGATAGTCGGATCGGCGATGTCGAACCACCAATTGCTTAAACGTGGTGTGCTGAATAAGCGCCAACAGAACAAAAAGAACAGACAGGTCACGCTGACGTCCAGCAACGTTGTTTTGGCGCATCCGCTCATTTAACAAAACATTTCGCGATAGCGTTTCAACGCTAATTGCGCATTTTTGTACCGGCATTTTAAGCGCTTTAGTGTGTTAGGTTATAAAAAAAAAGATTAAAACTGTTACAAAACAACGGTTTAAAAATAATTTAAAAAAAGTGAGAAAAAAAACTAAAGAAACTCAAGGAATGGTCGATACCTATAGTTGAGGGGTAATTCATTCTATGAATTGCGTAGTTGCCGGAGGGCGCTACAAATATGAGGTGGTTTAGCTGGATATCAGTCCGCTGAATCAGGTACGTAAGGTTTCAGTTTAGCAGAATTCGCTGAATTCAACTAGCTGAAACCCCAGGAGGTTAGATAATGTCTTTATATGTAAATACAAACGTCTCGGCCCTGAATGCGCAGCGTCAGTTATTCGATGTCAGTAATAAACTAAGTACATCATTTGAGCGCTTGTCGTCAGGTTTCCGTATCAACAGTGCTGCTGATGACGCAGCGGGTCTGCAAATCTCAGATCGTCTGACTACGCAGGTTCAGGGTTTGAACCAAGCCGTACGTAACGCTAACGATGCTATTTCGTTAACGCAAACGGCGGAAGGTGCACTGTCAGAAGTAACGACCAGCTTACAGCGTATTCGTCAGTTGGCGGTTCAGTCTCAGAACGGTATCAACAGCTCCGCTGACCGTGTTGCACTGCAACAAGAAGTAACAGCATTGGTTGCAGAAATTTCTCGTGTATCTACAGATACCCAGTTCGCTGGTGTTGATTTGTTGAAAGGTGGTTTTTCTGCTGCGTTCCTCGTCGGTGCAAACGGTGGTCAAACAATTGGTGTAAACCTGTCTCGTTCAGGTGGCTTTGGCGCATCAGGTCTGGGGGTTGGGTCTGTTTCAGTATCATCTGTAACTGGCGCTACGTCAGCACTGACTGCAGTCGATAACGCAATTTCAGCTATCGGAGCACAACGTGCATCGTTAGGTGCCTTGCAAAACCGTTTCCAATCGACTATTCGTAACTTGAGCAGTGTTGCTGAAAACCTGTCAGGCGCACGTTCACGTATTCGTGATACTGACTTTGCTGCAGAAACTGCCGAATTAACTCGAAACCAGATTATTCAGCAGGCGTCTGTTTCTGTGCTGAGTCAGGCTAACCAGCGTCCACAGACAGCGTTATCGCTGCTGGGCTAAGGTAGCTAACCGGACACACTCCGGTAAAGCATATATAGAGTAAACGGGCATCTGCTTTTAGCAGGCCCGTTTTGGCGTTTGTAATCAGGGGGTTAATTGTGGAAATTTCAACGTCACAAATTGGCCAGAATTTTGCTGGTGTTAAGAACTCAAACGAGTTGCAGACTGATAAGTCGTTAGAACAGGTACGTCCTGAGGTTAACGTCGAACAGCAAAACCTGGAAAAAAATAGCACGCCTTCAGCAGAAGATATTCAAGCTAATTCAGATTCTGCCGATAACTTTCAAAGAGAGGGGCGTAGCCAGGACCTGGACATTGCAGTCGAGGAAATTCAGTCATTTTTGCAGGTACAAAACCGCAATCTTGCATTTTCTATCGACGACGATACCAAGCGGTCTGTGGTAACGGTTAAAGATTCTTCATCAGGTGATGTAATCAGACAAATACCATCAGATGAAGTGTTGAGGTTAGCGGAACGCATAAAAGATCTCCAGCAAGACATCGGAAGTAGCGTGGGGGTACTTTTAAACAAAGAAGTGTAGAGGTGAATCATGACAATTCAATCGTTAGGTGTTGGTTCCGGGCTTGCGCTTGACGACCTGGTCTCGCAATTGCTCGACGCTGAACGCGCGCCCAAAGAGGAGCGCCTGAATGCAAAAGAAGAGCAAATAGAAGCTGAGATCTCGGCGCTGGGCCAAATTAAATCGAAATTGTCAGACTTCAAGGATACGCTCGATGAAATGCGCCGTGATTCCGACATCAACGGCCGTGAGCCAACCATTACCCATCCATCGGAAGATTCTGAAATATTTACCGCTGAAGCGGCCAACTCTGCATTGCGCGGGTCTTATGAAATCGCGGTTACCCAGTTGGCTTCAGGAAGTCGTATTGAAACCGCAGACGCCGACTATGCCGGTAGTTCCGATGCGGTATTAACCGACGCCGCAGGTCCTGCCACCATGACGTTCAAAATTGACAACACTGGCGACAGCTTTACCGTGAGTGTGACTCAAAATATGACGCTGGCGCAGTTGCGTGAGGCAATTAACGACCACAGCGATAACTTCGGTGTGAACGCGAACATCATTGACACAGGTACTGCCGCCGGTGGAGCAAAACTCGTGTTTACCTCTACAACAACTGGGGCCGGGAACGACCTTAAGATTGTGAACGACGGTGATCGGGCTGAACTCGATAAACTGACAACAACCGATTCTACCGAAACCGCAACGTATCTGAGTGCCGTTAAATCGGCGGCGAATGCCAAAGCGACCATTGATGGTATTGCGGTTGAGAGTGAAACAAACAACTTTGAAAACACCATTCAAAACGTGTCTTTTGAAGCGACGAAAATTTCACCTCTGGATACCGACGGGATAACCCGAATGACGTCTACGCTGGAGATTGGTTACGATCGTGACGGTCTTGAGTCGAAAATCCGGGATTTTGTAGACAACTACAACAAAATCATCGACGAGATTAAAACACTGACTCGCTACGGTGAATCAGAGCTCGAAGAAGATGGCGCGCTGGCAGGTGATTCATTGCTTCGAGGGATCAGTAGTTCACTGGCCAGCATTGTTGGTTCGAGCGTTGATTCTTCGTCATTGGGCAGTCTGTTTTCGCTGGGTGTAGAGCTGGACTCTGACGGCAAATTAGAAATCGGTAGTCTCGATTTCGGGCTGGGTTCGGGTCAGGAGCGTTTGCAAGATGCACTTGACGATAACTTCGACGAAATCGCAAAGTTATTTACAGACGAAAACCAGGGTATCGCCACGCGTCTTTATGAAATCACTAAAGAGTACACTTCGTTCAGTGGATTAATTAGTTTGCGTGAACGTTCCGCTAAAGATGATCGCGATCAACTGAATGATGACCGCGAACGTTTCGAACTACGCATGACGAATTACGAGCAGATTCTGCGAGATAAATACCTTAACCTTGACCAAACCGTCGCAAAGCTGAATCAAACAGGTTCTGCTTTACTGGCTGCACTTGGTTAACGCTAGTGTATAGGAGTTAACATGGCACTTACTGGCATCAATGCATATCGAAAAGGCAATCTTAAACAAGACATTGCTAATGCAGATCCACACAAACTGACACTGATGCTGATGCAAGGCGCATTGGACCGCATCGCTTATGCAAAAGGCGCAATGGAGCGACGGGAATTTGAGCAAAAGGCACAGTTGATATCGCGTGTATCGGCAATTCTTATGAACCTGCGCGACACGCTGGATTTAGAAGTCGGCGGAGAGACGGCAGAAAATTTGTATGCGCTGTATGACTTTATGATAGAAAAACTAAATGAAGCCCATGCTAAGAACAGCTTGCAGATGCTCGATGAAGTGACTAACCTGTTAACACCCATTCGAGACGCTTGGTTACAAATTCCTGAGACGGCTAAGCAGGAAGCCTTTGAAGCCCAGCGTCAGAAACGTGAAGCTGTGTGAGCGAAAACAATCTGAATCATGAGTTAACGCCCGATAACCTTCGGGCGTTAAACGCCAAAATTTGTGAATGTATTGCAAAGCCCGATGAACCATCGGGCTTTGAGCTTTTTAATGCGCTGATAACGGAGCGCGATGTCCTCATCCAAGGTATCCTCGCCAGCGAGGACACTGAATTTGTGAAGAAATTTGCCGAACTGGAGTTGGTCGTCAATAATGAACTTAAGGGGATGGCGCAATCCTTGCTAAAGTCTGCTAAAGATGATGTTAGTCGCTTTATTCGAAGTCAGGCCGCAATTAAAAAGTATAAATAGGTATGCTAAAAGACATACAGCTACACGTAGAGCAGGACGAAGCTCTGCAACATGCTATAGAGCAATCTACCGCTCCCGAGATTAACCGGCGGGTGCTGGATAATTCTATTTCATTTCAACATGTTATCCCTACTGTTTATCAGCAGATTCGAACCAATCAAAGCAGAAATGCGTCGATATTTTGTAACCGGGCCGGTGAATTAAATATATTCGATTACCGGGCCGGAGGCGTATTGTATGGTTTGCACCCGCGTCAGGAGATTGACAGGCAGTTAGCGTCGTATGTGCGCCATCCTGTCAAAATATCGTTAGCCGAACACGGTGAAAGTACGCGAAACGACGCGGAAATACTTAAGGGTGTCGACAGTCCGGTAGACACTCATCGCGCCAACAACCAGCCGCTTCCTCCCAATATTAACGTGATGGTGGTGTTTGGTATCGGCCTTGGTTACCACATCGCCGAATTAATCGAACGCTTTTCTATTAAACACCTTATCGTTTACGAACCGGAGTTTGCTTATTTTCGCTGTTCGCTGTCGGCTACGTCCTGGAAGCAAATCCTGAATACTGCAAGCAAGAAAGGGACAGCGCTGTATTTGCAGCTTGAACAGGATGGTTCCAGATTTACCGATGATTTACAGGAACTGGCTGCAAATGTTGAGGTGGATGAGGTGTTTTTATACCGTCACTACAACGATCCAATCTTTAATCAGTTGGAAGAAGCGAGTTGTAAACTCAGTTGGCCTGAGTTGTGTAAATGGTTGCCAAAACACGCATCTCAGTTAGCAATTACCGATTACGTCTCGCCATGGACACACGTTGTTGAAGACGAACAATGGCGTAAGGATTATCTCGACCACGCACGTTTCGAGAAAAACCTGCAAGCGTTTAAACATTTCTTGCCGGCGCTTTACAAAGAATTCAGTGACTACGAACCGGTGAAGTGGATGCCATTGGGCAATGCCCGTGGTGAGGTCAATGTGTTTTACCGGCCAAACGCCATCCCGTTTTACAGCGATAGTCCTAAAGATGACTGTGAAATTACGGTCGATGCGTTTTCTGAGCGTCCCAACAAAGACGGTCTGGTACTTGGGTACCGGGGGAAAAAACTGAAGCCCTATTTGCATTACCAGATGGTAAATAAGGCCGAGAAGATCCTCGACAATCTGGAAGGCTCTAAAAGTAACTTACCTGAAACTATCCGATGCATGATTATGTTTGGTCTTGGCGTGGGTTATCAGCTTGAGACACTTTCCAACACTCACAACATTGAAAAACTGTTTGTGTGTGAACCGAATCGGGATTATTTCTACGCCTCTTTATTCGCTATCGATTGGGACGGGATCCTGAACCGCTTCGACGACTTGAATGCGCGTATTTATATCAATGTGGGCGACGATGGTAGCAATATCATCGAAGATTTACTGACGCAGTTTCATTCTATTGGCCCTTATGTGCTGGCGAATTCCTATTTTTTCCAGAGTTACCACAATGCGCTGCTGACAAACGCGATAGTGCAATTGCGTGAACAGTTAAAAGTCATTGTTGCGATGGGCGATTTTTTCGATCACGCGAAATACGGTGTGGCGCACACAACCTGGAGCGTGGAGCAGGGCATTCCTTACCTGAAAAAACGTGCCGATAAACTGTTGAGTTGGGACCATAAAAACACGCCGGTGTTTATTGTCGGCAACGGCCCCTCACTGGATGGGTTAATCAGTACAATCAAAGAGCACCAGCACAGCGCAATTGTGATTAGTTGCGGAACAGCGCTCCAGACGTTACATCGCCACGGTATAAAACCAGACTTCCATGCTGAAATTGAAGCGAATCGTTCCACATTTGACTGGGCTGTCAGGATCGGTGATTTGGACTACCTGAAGCAGATCACCCTGATAAGCTGCAATGGTATTCACCCTGACACATGCGGACTGTACAAAGATGTTTTGCTGGTGTTGAAAGAAGGCGAGTCTTCTACGGTATCCCTGACAGAACTGTTCGGCAAACAGCATCCGTTTGAGATTGTTAGCCATGCTTACCCGACAGTCACCAATTTTGTTGCAAACTTCTGCCGTTCACTGGGCATGCAGCAATGGTATTTGCTAGGTGTAGATATGGGGTTTGTTGATCCGGAATATCACCATTCGAAGTCGTCAGGATATTACACAGAGAAAGGCGAAGAGCGATACAGCTACCAGGAAGACAATGACACCAGCATAGTGACCGAAGGAAACTTTCGGGCCACGGTGAGAACCAAATATGAATTTCGCGTTTCAAAACGGGTCCTTGAGCAAACGTTGCCCAAGCAGGCCGCGGTCTATAATTTGAATGACGGGGCCAAAATTAATGGCGCTGAGCCGCTGCGAAAAGACAATATTATTGTCTTGAATGACGAATCAGCTAAACAAGCGGCGTTAACGCACATACGCAATACCTGTTTTACTGATATTGACCGGCAAAGTTTTGTTACGCGTTGGCGTGACCGCTATGACCCACTGGTTCTGGTGAGTGAGCTTAAAGCGTTGATTACGTTAGTTGAAGAACCGGTTGAGGATCGCTCAGCGGCGGAATCGTTTGCAGATCGTCAGCGTAATTATCTGGTGGATTCTCTTCTCCGACGTAAGTCACTACTGTTCTACTACCTTAATGGCACAATGAATTTCGTAAACAGTGCGCTCATAAAGGCGTGCAGCGTGAGTGATGACGACGACATGCTCAGTGCTTTCAATGAACTAAAAGCACTGTGGCTGGATCTGCTCTTAAACATTGCCAGTATTGCCGAATTCGATAACGCTGGGTTCGACTTCATTTCGAGTTTCGAAATGGAACGTCGCCGACTCTTCATGGCGCTCAGCAACCAGCATGATGAGTTCGCTTACAAGAACATAAACGCAAGCGACGATCAGGCTGCTGCAATGGCCGACGCGCTTGGCGTCTTGCAAGTAGAAAAAGCAATCAACAACACAACTGGCACAAAGCGGTATTCATTACACTGGATGAATGAAAAGCGCTTGCCAGTTCAAACTGATGAGCCTGCTATCGCAATTATCAGTGACGAAGAAGTCTTTGAGTTTGCCTGGTCGCAACCACTTACAATGCCCGTATTGTATCTACCCGGCGATTTCCGCATACCCAACGATTCACCCAATTGCCAGGATGTTCACCGAGCATTTATGGCCAGTATTGCAGTAACCGGCTCACGCCAGTTCAAATTGTTTTTGCCGAAATTGATTCTGGCTGAGACCGATCAGGTAGAAAGATACTATGATATTGAATTAATTAAGCATTTAATTGCTTATGATTGTGGTAACTTTATCGGCTTTGCTGATTCCCCCATCGACGTTAATGAGTTAACGTTTGGTGAAGGCACGCGCGCGCGCTTTATAAGTCATCCTATCGACGACGCAGACATTGTGCAGTTCTGGCACACCGCTGATGAGATAACGGAAATAAAGCGATTTAAAATAAGTAAATTTAACGCATTGGCGGTGACACTATGAGCGTATTCGACAATCGCACTATCCTGATCACAGGTGGTACAGGTTCATTTGGTAAGCGGTTTGTAAGCTATCTGCTGGCGAACGCGTCGCCTAAGAAGGTGATCATATATTCGCGGGATGAACTAAAGCAATTTGAAATGCAACAGCAGTTCAATGCGCCCTGCATGCGGTATTTTATTGGTGATGTACGCGACAACGAGCGTATGAAGATTGCCATGAAGGATGTTGATTACGTGGTGCATGCTGCCGCACTTAAACAGGTGCCCGCTGCAGAATATAACCCCAATGAGTGCATTAAAACCAATATCAACGGAGCGCAGAACGTGATAGATGCCGCGATGGCGAACAATGTTGCCCGGGTCATCGCACTGTCGACAGACAAAGCTGCCAACCCGGTAAACCTCTACGGTGCAACCAAGTTGGCGTCTGACAAGCTGTTTGTTGCTGCCAATAACATCTCGGGGGCAACCGGGCCGCGTTTTTCCGTGGTACGCTACGGCAATGTCGTTGGCTCTCGCGGTTCCGTGGTGCCTTTCTTCCGTCAATTATTAGCAGAGGGGCGCACAAAACTGCCGGTAACCCATGCCGAAATGACCCGTTTTTGGATCACGCTCGATGAAGGTGTGGAATTCGTGGTGAAAAACTTTTCGCGCATGCAGGGGGGAGAGATTTTCGTTCCGAAGATTCCGTCGATTCGTATCACCGATTTAGTCGAAGCCATGAGTGGCAGCAGTGATTACGAATTAGTCGGTATTCGCCCGGGTGAAAAGTTGCACGAAGTGATGGTGCCGGAAGAAATGGCGCACCATACCATTGAGTTTGACGACCACTATGTCATTGCGCCGGCAATTACGTTTTTCGATAAAAATGTGGATTACCGGAAAAACCGCCTGAATGAAACCGGCACGCCTGCGGCAGATAAATTCGAATATCATTCTGGCACCAATCCTCACTTTCTGACTATTGAAGAATTACAGGAACTGGACCGGCAAACGCTATGATCCCATACGGCAAACACACCCTGTTAGAGCAAGACATCGACGCTGTTGTTGATGTGCTGAAAAACCAGTTTCTGACTCAGGGCAGTCAGGTGCCGTTGTTTGAGCAGGAGTTGTGCCGTTACACCGGAGCACAATCGGCGGTAGCGGTGAACAGTGGAACCTCCGGATTGCATATTGCCTGCCTTGCCGCAGGCGTTACACCTGGAGATACTGTGTGGACAGTACCCATTTCATTCGCGGCTTCAGCAAATTGTGCCCGTTATTGCGGTGCTTCGGTCGATTTTGTGGACATCGATCCACACACGCGTAACCTTAACGTGTCTGCCTTGGTCGATAAACTGCATCTGGCTGCAGCGGAGCATACCCTGCCTAAAGTGATTGTGGTGGTGCATTTTACCGGTAGCAGCAATGACATGGCTGCAATAGCGGCGATTACAGAGCCTTTCAATATTACCCTGATAGAAGACGCTGCCCATGCATTGGGTGCCAGTGATCCTCAGGGCCATAAAGTCGGTGCCTGTAAGTACTCCGCAATGACCGTACTGAGTTTTCATCCGGTTAAGTCGATTACCAGCGCTGAAGGCGGCGCAGTATTAACGAACGACGATGAGCTGGCGGCACTGTTACGTCGCTACGCCAGTCACGGCATTACGCGTGAGCCCGGCATGCTGGGCGACGAACACGCCGATGAGCCCTGGTTCTACGCCCAGTTTGAGTTGGGGTATAACTACCGGTTAAGCGATCTGCATGCAGCACTCGGACGCTCTCAATTGGCGCATATAGACGAATTTATCGCCCGTCGGCGAGCGCTGGCTGAAAATTATCACCAGGCACTGGCCGATTTACCGCTCATATTGCCTCAACCTGACGCTAACGGCGCATGGCACCTGTATATGGTTGAGCTGACCGCACATGACCGCACCGACGTGTTTAACGCTTTAAGGGCGCGAGGCATTGGGGTTAACGTGCATTACATTCCTATACACTGGCACCCATATTATCAACAGTTGGGTTTTAAGCGTGGGCAGTTCCCGCAATCAGAAGCCTATTACAACCGGGCGCTGACTTTACCTTTATATCCCGGACTTTCTGCCGATAACCAAAATGAGGTTATTCAACAGCTGAAAGAGGTCCTGGTGTGAAGATTGCCGTCATTCCTGCCCGTGGAGGCAGTAAACGCATTAGCGGGAAAAATATTAAAACTTTTGCTGGTAAGCCGCTTATCGCTTACTCACTGGCTGCGGCAAACGCGTCGGGGTTATTTGACGATATTGTTGTGTCGACAGACTCTGATGATATTGCCCAAGTTGCCCGTGACTATGGCGCGACACAGATCATCAAGCGTCCGGAGTCTTTGTCGAACGATATTGTAGGCACATTCCCGGTTGTTCAACACGCTATCGAGACCTATCAGCAATCGGTGCAGCAGGTCGAGCATGTTTGTTGTATCTATGCGACGGCGCCGTTTTTACAAGCGCAGAAATTGATCGAAGGTTACCAGCGCCTGAGTCAGGCGACAGATAAACACTTTGCGTTCTCGGTGACCACCTTTCCTTTCCCTATCCAACGCGCTATCCGGTTAAAAGGCGAGGGCGTGGAACCGTTGGATCATTCACAAATGACCAAGCGCTCGCAGGACCTGGAAGAGTGTTATCACGACGCAGGCCAATTTTACTGGGGAACCACGCAGGCTTATCTGTCGAATCAACCCATGTTTGCACCACACAGTATTCCCGTGGTGTTGCCCCGACACCTGGTTCAGGATATCGATACACCTGAAGACTGGGAGCGTGCAGAACTGATGTATCGTGCTTATGTGGCGGGGTAAAGGTCATGGTAAAATCAACAATAGCGCCTGTATTCATCGGCGATCGCGAAATAGGGTCGGGTACATCACCGTTTATCATTGCTGAACTCAGTGGCAACCACAACCAGTCTATCGACACCGCCCGGGCCATGATTAAGGCCGCTGCAGAGGCCGGTGCCCACGCCATTAAATTACAAACTTATACCGCAGACAGCATGACGCTGGACGTACAAAGCGAAGACTTTGTGATCGGTGAGAAAGACAGCCTGTGGTACGGTGCCAGTCTTTACAGTTTGTATCAGAAAGCCAGCACGCCCTATGAGTGGCACAAGCCGCTATTTGACTACGCCAATGAGCTTGGCATGCTTGCCTTCAGCTCGCCGTTTGACGAGCAGGCCGTGGACTTTCTTGATGAATTAAACGTGCCTTGCTTTAAAATTGCGTCGTTTGAATTGACCGATATGCCGTTAGTACGCCGCGCTGCCAGTAAGGGCAAGCCCCTTATCATGTCTACCGGCATGGCCAGTTTAGGTGAAATCGAACAGGCTGTAAGCACCGCTCGCGAAGCGGGGTGTGAACAGATCATTTTATTAAAATGCACCAGTACCTATCCGGCCGATCCGATTAATACCAACTTAAATACCATTCCTCATTTGCAACAGGCTTTTGGGGTGCAGGTTGGCCTAAGCGATCACACTGGTGGTATTGGCGCGGCGGTAGCCTCGGTGGCGTTAGGGGCAACTGTGGTTGAGAAACATTTCGTCCTCGACCGCAATGGCGGTGGCGTAGATGCGGCATTCTCACTGGAACCCCACGAATTAAAAAGCCTGGTCACCGAAACGGAACGTGCCTGGCAGGCACTGGGCGGCGTGTGCTATGGCGGTACTCAGGCTGAAGACAAAGCCAAGCAATACCGACGTTCGATTTACGTGAGTCAGGATATCAAGGCTGGCGAGGCCTTGGGCCCGCACAACCTGAAAATTGTACGGCCAGCGTTTGGACTGGCCCCCGCGCATTGGGACAGCGTACAACAGAAAACGGCTAAAACAGCGCTGCCTAAAGGCACCGCGCTGAAATGGGAGCATATTGGCTAATGGCGCAATTGGTGTTTTGTGTTGCGGGTAATGCTGAAACCGGTATCGGCCATCTGATGCGCTGTTTAGCACTGGCTCAGGAAGCTGAAGTGCAAGGCGTAGACAGTGTTTTTGTGGTGGATGACGCGGCAAAAGCGCTGTGTCTGTCGCGCCACGACTGGTGCGGCAGGTTGGTCGGCGTAACGCAGGATGAGCAAGCTCGCCTTGTTGCAGTACACAAAGAAGCTGCCCAGGCACACACCATTGCAGTTGTAGTCGACGGATATACGTTTAGTGAAGGGTTTATCCACTCACTGTGTGACGGAGAAACGCCGGTGGTTTTGCTGGATGATATCATGCAGCCCGGTTTTGAACGTGTTGCGCTGATTTGCAACCCTGCCGGAGAACACCTGCATTCTGCCTATCAGCAAGCCAATCCAACCGCATTATTGTGTCTGGGGAGCCGCTATCGTTTATTGCGCCGGGAATTTAGCGTAACGATGCCGTTGCCAATTGTGCAACGCGTCAGTCTGACCATCAATATGGGCGGAAGCGACCCAGTCGGACTCACGGTTCCTTTACTAAAAGCAATCGCAGACGCCTTACCGGATGCCCCCATACGTGTGGTAACGGGCCCTGGTTATCAACAGCTCGAAGCGCTACAAACGGTTATTGCCAGTAGCCAAAGCGCCATTCAACATGTCCACAACTGTCAGGATATGGCTGATTTGTGGAATAACGCTCGTCTGGCAATAGCGGCAGCCGGGGGAAGTCAGTTCGAATTAGCGGCTTGCCTCACGCCTTCGGTGTTGCTGGTCGTGGCAAACAATCAGATAAATGCAACTCAGCAGGCGGCTACGCAAGGTTGGTGTGAAAGTTGGGACGCCCGGGGTAAGCCCGATCTCACCGCACTGGTTTCGCGCATTGTGTCACTGTGGGAGAATGACGCTGAATTGGCCACTATGCATCAAAAGGCGCAGGCGCATGCTGAAACCCAGGGCGCACTGGAACTATTGAGCTGCATTGCCAGGCTGGAGCCGGCAAATGTTAGCTGAAAAAGTGGTCAATACCATAGTACTCTCTGATTATCAGGTAACCTTGACGCCGGTTACACTGGCCGATCAGCCCCTGATTCGCACATGGCGCAACCGCGACGATATTCGCGCGCAAATGTTGTCGCAGGATATCATCAGTGAAGAACAACAACACGCCTGGTTCCAGCGGATGCAATACGATCCGAAACAGTTGCACTGGATGGTAAGTTTCAGAGAGCAGCCTATTGGCGTTACCAACGTAAAGTCATTGCAAACGGGAAAATCAGTATTTGATGCTGAGATCCTCGAACCGGGTTTGTATATCGGTGAACCCCGTTATCAGGGAAATCTCATTGCGTTTGCACCCACACTGGCAATGTATGACTATTGCTTTGACGCGTTGGGAACAACGTGCTTTCGGGCCGTGGTAAAACAGACGAACCAGGCGGCGCTATCGTATAATCAGAAGCTGGGTTACGCGGTAACCAAACAAGGTGAGTATTGTGAGCTTGAGTTAACGCAGGCGGATTACCAACAGCACACCGCGCCAATAAAACAGTTTCTGTCTCGTCATCGAAAGTAATGAATATAATGAACAATGAGGTTAACGTGGATAACCAACAAAAACTGGCTCAGGCCTTTACGACGGCACTGGGGATCAGTGCAGACACGGTCACTGATGAACTGACCTATAACACTATTCCGGAGTGGGACTCCACGGCACATATGATCCTGATTGCAGAGTTAGAGAATGTGTTCGATGTGATGCTGGATACCGATGACATTATTGATATGAGTTCGGTTGCCCAGGCAAAACTTATTTTACAAAAGTACGATGTCAGTTTCGGATAATCAACCTCTCCATCAAGCGTCTGTACTGGTGACTGGCGCAACGGGTGGGCTAGGCCGGGCAATTGTTGCACGGTGCATTCAGGCTGGCGCTACCGTTTTTGCTGGTGGCCGTGATCAGGCCGAGCTTGACGCAATGGAAGCCACCTATGGCAAAGCATTGCATGGTTTTAACTATGATGTCACCGATGAGTCAGCCGTAAAAGAGACGTTTCGCCAGCTACAGCGCCTGGTCTCAGATGGCGTTGCGCCGCCGTTATACGGTCTGGTAAACAACGCGGGGATTATGCTGGAAGCCCCGTTGTCAGTAACCAGCATGGATAAGCTGAAGCAGCAATTGAACGTGAATTTTCTTGCCCCGTACCAGCACATGCAACTGGCTGGCAGATTAATGAGTCGGTTGCGTCGCGGCAGTATCGTTAACATGGTGTCGCAGGTAGGTGAACAGGGAAGCAGTGGCATGAGTGCCTATGCCGCCAGCAAAGCCGCGCTTACTGGCGCAACCAAGTCGTTAGCCAAAGAACTCGCGCCTATTGGCATTCGAGTCAATGCGGTAGCGCCAGGGTTTATTGACACCCCCCTTACCGAGCATTATGACGCAGAAGCAAAGAACAAAGTCACTGCGCGTATTGCTCAGCATCGGGCGGGGACGGCTGAAGAAGTTGCGGATGCCGTGTTCTATTTGCTATCGCCTCAGGCATCGTACACTTCCGGACATGTGTTACCGGTAGACGGGTTGTTTTGCCCATGACGTTAGTCGTGCCCTTCATCGAATCGCATCGAAACAGTGAGCGCATTGCGCTTAGCGATGATCAACGCTCGATGGCCTACCGGGCACTCCACCAAGCGGTGTTACAACGGGCAGAAATACTGCAAAAACACGTCAGCATTGCCCGGCCTGTGGTGATTTTGCACGCCCACAACAGTATTGAAAGTGTAGTGAACTACCTGGCGCTATTGGCGCTTGACTGGGTAGTCATGCTGTTACATCCCGCCACACCAGACGCTTTGGTAAACGAATACGCCAATCGCTATAACGCCAATCTGCGTGTGTCTGAAGAAGCAATCACCGTATTGTCGGCAACAGGAGTTAACACCGACCCACGCCTTAGCGTATTGCTTTCCACATCGGGTAGCACGGGCGCAGGGAAATGTGTTGCGCTGTCTCAACACAATATCCTTAGTAACTGCAATGCGATTTTGGACTATCTTCCCATCGAGGAAAGTGATATCACACTGGCAACCTTGCCACTGAGTTATTCCTACGGTTTGTCGGTGCTAAATACGCACCTGGCCAAGGGCGCCCAATGCCGTTTTACCGAAGCAAGTGTGTTCGACAAGGCGTTTTGGCAGATCCTGAAAGACACCCCGGTTACGTCTCTGGCCGGCGTACCGTCATTTTATGAAATGCTGCTGCGCATGCGTTTCAACCGTATGGAATTACCCGCACTGAGGTACTTTACTCAGGCGGGGGGCAAACTAGCCAGCCAATTCATTTTGCAGCTCGCTGACTATGCGAAGCTGCACCACAAACAGTTTTTTGTGATGTACGGACAAACCGAAGCCACAGCCAGAATGGCTTTTGTTGAGCCCGGCAACATAGCACGTAAACCCGGTTGCATAGGCAAAGCAATTCCCGGTGGCGAATTTATGTTGCTGGACGACGATGACGCGCCCATTTATGCCGTCGATACGCCGGGTGAACTGTGTTACAGGGGCGAAAATATTATGCTTGGTTATGCTGAGTCGGCGGCTGCATTGTCTGCCTTTTCGCCCTCGGCCTGGCTGAAAACCGGAGATCTCGCCCAAGTGGATGCAGACGGTGATTACACCATTGTTGGGCGTAAAAAGCGCATGTTGAAGGTATTTGGCGAAAGGGTAAATCTGGACGCCATTGAGCAACTGTTTGCGGAACAAAATCTGGTTGTGAAGTGTTGTGGTCAAGACAATAAACTGCTTATTGCCTGCACAGAAGGCGATGCAGAAGCGGTAGAAACACTGCAAAAAGCCCTGATTCAGTTACCGGCTTCCGGTGTTAAAATATGCCAAGTGGCGAGCTTCCCACTATTGAATAACGGTAAAACCGATTACTCGTCGCTGATGGCAATGCTGCTCGGAGAGAATGCATGACAACGCAACCCGATGATGCATTGCTAAACGATTACGAGCAGGCGTTTGCCGAACTGTTCAATGCGCCGGTGTACGAGCTTACCCAGACTGAGAAAGAAGCGCTGCTGCTGCCTTTGCTGCTGCGTTTGCACACGTTGCATGTGGAACGGAGCGACCATTATCGCCGGTTGTTTCATCATTTCTCAACGGCGACATCAATGACCGAGTTCCCGTTTCTTGCCGTTCGGTTGTTTAAACAATTTGCCTTAAAAAGTGTT